>VBLN01000406.1 GCA_005878685.1 Deltaproteobacteria bacterium
ATGCTGCTCGCGCCACTTGCAGAAAAAAAATTTTGGTTCGTCCGACAACAAGAAAATTCATCGCTGTCTCGGAGTTCGGAGTGGAGTTCACAAAAAGCGCCCGGCTAACGGTCTAAAAGGAGGACAAAGAAATGATCGAACTTCTTAGCTCGCAAGAAGATGAAGAAACCATTGAGAGTTATTTTGGGTTTCGGGAAACGCCATTCGGTGTGACGCCGGACCCTCGCTTCTTCTACGGCCACCCGCTCTATCTGGAAGGATTGGCGGCTCTGGTTTACGGAATCAAAGCCAAGAAGGGGCTGATGCTGCTCACGGGGGAAGTGGGAACCGGCAAGACGATCCTCCTGCGTAAACTCATGCGTCAGCTTGAGACGACCGTCCAATTTGTCTTCATCTCCAGCAGTCATATTACTTCTTACGGGCTAGTCGAACTCATGATCCAAGATCTCGGTCTGGCTAACAAGGAAAAAAATAGATTAGAAATGATCCACGAGCTCAATGAGTATCTGCTACAGCGGCTCAAAAGGGGTCACACCGTGGCGTTACTGATCGACGAAGGCCAAAATCTCAGCGATGACGCACTCGAAGGCCTGTGCGGTCTCTCCAATTTGGAGACCGAAGAGGAAAAGCTGCTCCAGATCGTTCTGGTAGGACAACCGGAACTAGCGACCCGATTGAGCAAATCCTCCTTTCGGCGAATAAAGCAAAGGATTGCTATTCACCACCGGCTCCACTCGCTGCAGGCGATAGGAGAGGTAGAGGATTATGTTCGTCATCGCCTCCGGGTAGTGGGCTATGACGGCCCGGAGATTTTCAATCGAGAAGCCATCGAGGCCGTTTGGTACTATTCGGCGGGAACACCGCGTCTAATCAATATCATCTGCGATAGTGCACTGGCGATGACCTGCCAGGCTTTCAAAAAGAAGGTCTCTGCCTATACGGTCATGAAGGCGGCCAGCGCGCTCCTTTTGGAGCGCGGATACGAAGCCCCCAAGCTCGGAGTAACGGAAGTTGGAGCGCCCAGAGTAAAAACTCCCACAAGGATCCATCAAAAGAGGACTGAAACAAACGGAACCGAAGTCAATACGGGGGATCCGCTTCAAAGATCCGTCGTCCATCTTCACGCGACCGACCAGGTACCGATATCCGAGACGGAGGCTAATACCACTGTAGTCTGCGCGCAATTTTTCGATTATATGACGCGCATCGCCACCGCAGCTATGGGACCGATGGCCCATCTGGTTCTCCGCGATCAAATCGCCGCGCTGGGCGAATCGCGGGACGCCTTTCCGCGAATAAAGCTCAAACAACTGGTCGACTTGGTTAGCCGGGAGATTCTGAATGAGACCATGAGAGACCGTTTTCAGAACATGATGTTCCAAGAGATGGATGCGCTTCAACCTCTGCGTGTCTGACAAGGAGAAACAATGGATCAAGAATCACGACGGGTCAGCCTTAAGTGGAAGATCGGTGGCACCTTTGCGGGCGTGATGTTACTCTTGGGCCTTTTTGTGACTGTCGCGGTATATCAGCTCACCAAAACTGCCCTGCGCGATCAACTCGATCAGCGAGTTCTGCTCTTAGCCAACACTTTAAGCGATGCCGCCGCAGGACACATCGTCGGCGGAAATCTTTTGGCGCTTCATGCTCTCGCAAGAAAATATACGCTTCTCGACGGCGTGGCATTCGCTTTTATCGAAAACAGTAAAGGAGAGGTCATTGTCCATACCTTGGGAGCCTTTCCTCCGGAACTTCAGCAAGGACTTCCGATCCCGGGGCAACGGCAGACCTATCGCCGAGAATTATCATTGTCAGGAAGAGCCGTGTACGCAACCGGCGTCCCCATTCTTGAGGGACAGTTAGGAACTGTGCATCTGGGATTCTGGGTCGATACCGTAGAAAAAGAGATCCAACGCACCCTGCTCCCGCTTGTGAGAATAATGGCCATCGTGCCCTTGATCGGCGCGCTGGTCTCCTTTCTTCTCGCCCATTGGATTGTTCGACCCATCGTCGGCTTAACAGAACTCGCGGACAAGGTCACCATGGGTGACCTCGAAACGTCAGTCAGTGGAAAATGTGTGAGATCGCGCGACGAGATTGGCGACCTGGCCCGTTCTCTGGAGCGTATGCGCTCGAGCCTGAAAGCGGCCATGTTGCGCCTGGGTCGGGAAACAGCGTGAGTTGCCGGCTCTTGCGGGAGTCAAAGGAGCAAAAATGCCCACTCAACTAAAACAGCAGCACGTTGGGTTTTCGATTCTGCTTTGTATGCTTACAGTATTCTTCTATGGCAAGGCCGGCGCCGCAGAAAGACCGCTCGATCAGCCGCCGGAGAAGGTCACTATTGCCTACAGCTCTATCT
>VBLN01000057.1 GCA_005878685.1 Deltaproteobacteria bacterium
TGGCCAGATGCTGGGAAAGGCTATATCGCTGTTGGAGGGGAAGAGTCAAGATGCTGTGTGTCGTGGTGTGTTTCCAGAGCGTGGATGGAAGATGCTACCTGAGAGCTGTAGCGAGATGCTTTCAGTCTGTCGAAATCTGAGCCCTTAATTTATTTCTCGTGAGGCTGCCCGACAAAGATGTTGACGATGTCGTTAAACGTCTGAGGGGGTGGTGCTGGTGGAAGTGTGGCCAACATGGCTTCTATGGTTTGGTGCAGTTGAGGTGAAAGCTGCTCGCGGTCGAGTTGCCACTGTAGTGGATTAGAGTAGTACGCCATGGTTAGTCTTACCACTGCATCGGTATACTTTTCTCCTAGCTCAATGGCTATATCCCGCCAGCCTTTGAGTGCTCCCTCAAACTCCTTGGTTAATTTTGCCATCTCTAGTCGGTGGAGTTTTTTTAAGGTGTCCCCTTGGGTTTTTAGCCAGTCTTCACGGTCCTTGATTTGGCGACGGTATTCCTCAAAGTCGTGGGAGATGGTGCTCCAGTGGGTGGCGACGTAAAAGAAAGCAGTAACTCCCTTCAGGGTTGGAAGCTTTTTTATCACGGTATCTAGCCAGTCCATCTACTTCCCTTTCAACTGTGCGCCCAAATCATGCTGCGCCTCATTTTAAAGAGATTTTAAAGAATTTCACCCCATAATGGGAGTCAATTTGCCGAATGTGAAGAATGTGCGGAATTTGAGAAGTAAGGAAAAAACAACAAAAAGGGGAGCTTAGCGTAACTCCCCTTTTTCTCAACCGGTTTCACTTTTCACATCCGCATTATTCTATATTCTGCGCCTGCTCTCGGATCTTCTCTACTTTCTCTTTGCCGGATAGGACGAGGCGAACAACCGGGAGATGAGGGACTTTGGCGCTGATGGTGTTGAGCTCACGCTGTATCTCCTGAAGCAGAAAATCTAGTTTTTTTCCTATGGGCTCCCGCTCCTGGACTAGAGACGCCAGCTCCTCGACATGGCTTTTGAGTCGGACAATCTCTTCATTGATGTCACCCTTGAGCGTCCGGCTCAGAGACTCCGACAAGTCCCTCTGATGCTCACGAAAATTTTCTTCTCCCCTCAAGGAGGGTGATTCCTCAAGGCGCGATCGCGCCAGAGTCTTAGCCTCTCTTCCCAGCCCCGCGCAGATCTGGCGCAGATGTTTGAGCTGGAGCAGGATGTCTGACTTCAACTGCAGGCCCTCCCGTTCCCTGGAACGCTCCACCTTCTTCAAAGCCGATTCTAAGGTCCCGAGCACGAGACTTTTCTCATCTTCCTGCTTGATATCCGCTTGTCCGAGTTGGAAAAGTTCAGGGAGCTGAGCGAGGAGAGAAAAATCCAGCTTCCCCTCAAACCCGAATTTTCTCTGGGCTCGGTTGAGACCTCGGACATACTGCCCTAGGAGTTCCTCATCCAACTGTAGCTTTCGACCCTGACCCTTAAGGGGCGTGCGGTTAATGAAAATTTCCACCCGTCCGCGCGCCATCCTTTGCCGGATGACTCTCCGGATCTCCTCCTCAATCGCCAGATATTCCCTGGGGATTCTGGATTGGATATCCAGGTGGCGGTGATTCAAGGTGCGCACCTGGATGACAACCTTGGCCCACCTCCTTTGAGCCGTCGCTTCACCGTAACCGGTCATGCTCTTCATCTTTGTTCCTGAATGGTCCTCTTGAGTCTTTGTATGGGCACAGCCACGGTTCCCACTTCCTCGCCGACGAGCCCAGCGGCCAGATTGGCAATCACCACGACCTCTTCGTAGCTAGAACCGCTTGCCAACGCCAGAGAGCAAGCGGCCACGACAGTATCTCCCGCGCCTGTCACATCGAAGATCTCCCGCGGCTCGGTGGAAAAATGGCCGACCTCCCGGCCCGGCCGAAAAAGACTCATACCGTCCGGTCCCCTAGTGATCAGCACGGCCTTGGCTTGCCACATTACAAGAAGCCTCCTTCCCGCCTCTTGCAGCGAGCTCTCATCCTCAATTTCGATCCCCGACGCTTCACTCGCTTCCTGCTTGTTCGGCGTCACGAGGGTCGGATTACGATAGAACCTGAAGTTTTCCTTCTTGGGATCCACCACCCAGGGGCGACCTCTCTTTTTGACCCAGTCGGCGATCCAATCCAAAAGCTCGGGATAAATGACTCCTTTGCCGTAATCAGAGACTACAATACCGTCATAGCGGTTCACTTGGCGCGCCACAAATTGGTGGATTCGGCGGAGGAGGCCCTGTCGGATTTCGCCGTGGTTTTCCCGATCCAGGCGCACGATCTGCTGATGGCGGGGACGAGCAATAATCCGCGTCTTCTGCGTGGTCTGAAAATGGGGCTCCGGAAAGACTCCCGCTGTAGAAGCACCGGTAGCGCGAAGACTACGGAGCAATCTCTTTCCCGTCTCATCCTCTCCTATGACGCCGCAGGCTGTGACGCTGCCTCCGAGCGTTCTTATGTTATGGATCACATTCGCCGCACCACCGGGTCGGAAACTCTCGGATACGACCCCAAGCACAGGCACTGGCGCTTCCGGCGAGATCCGCTCGACGTCCCCCCAGATAAAACCATCCAGCATGAGGTCGCCAATGACCAGGAGACGGCACCGACGGAATTTGTTCAGAAGAGCGAGCAGACGATTCGAGCTAGGAACCAACTTGAATGACCTCCTGCTGCGCGTAACCGCTAGGCCCATGCGAGCGCAAAAGTTCATAATAATATTCCTCATTCCGCTTCGCCATTTGTTCCACGGTAAAACGCCGCCGCACCTGTTCGCGAGCCCGCTCCGCTAATTGCCGCGCAAATGCTTTATCAGAAAGCAGCCGAGAGATAGCGCGAGCCAAGGCTGAAGGATTCTTCGGGGGAACCAGAAGACCCGTCACCTGATCTTCGATCAACTCAGGCACGCCTCCCACTCTACTGGCCGCGATTGGCTTGCCCGCTGCCATCGCCTCAAGAACGGCGACTCCCAATCCCTCATAAACAGACGGAAGAACAAAGAGGTCGATCTCTGACAAAAAGCCGGGGATATCTGAAACAAACCCCATGAAGACTACCTCATCTCGCAGACCCGATTCCAAGACCATTTTTTGCAGCGATTCTCTTTCCCCACCCTCCCCCGCAATGCGATAGTTCGCTCGAATACCTTCTCTCTTCAGCAGGGTCGCAGCTTCGAGCAAGAAGCGGTGCCCCTTCCTTTCTTCAAGTGTCGCCACGCTTCCGATAACGGGCAAATCCGAGTCTCGCCTTGCCTCGCGCAACTGCAGGAACGGAGCGGCGTCAATCCCGCTGTGGATGACTCGAATCTTCTCTTTCTTCACACCCGCTTCGACTAGCACTGCTGCGATCCTTTCCGATATGGCTACGATCCCGTCTACTTGCCGATTGTACAGGCGATAGTTGTACCAGTTCCTCCCTATAGGATAGTCCATCCTCCGCGTCACCACATATCTGGCCCCCGGATGGGGACGTCCCAGCCAAAGGGCGAGCGCATGAGCCCTCTTGGTATGAAAATGGACGATGTCATACCCTTCCTTCTGGATGAGCCGTCTCAAAAAGAAGATCGACCTCAAGTCGAATTCGTTGCGAATGCTGACCGGAAAGACGACCACCGCTCTCTTTTCTGCTTCTCGGCGCAGCAGCCCCTCCGAGTGACAAACAAGGTGGCTTTGGTGCTCCCTTGAAGAAAGATAGTCCAGCAGACCCATGACTTGCCTTTCTCCGCCTCCCCATCCTCTCTCCGGATCGACATGAAGAATCTTGAGACAGCTTCTATCCCAGCTCCGAATCACCAGATCGCTCCCCCCGAAGCTCCAGCTCTCTCAGCTTAGCGTACCTAAGGAACACGTAAACCGCTGCGGTCGCAGCAACGAAAAATCCTGGGAACCCCTCGAGAAATCCCCTCTTCCACACATAAGAACGAAAGAAGCGAAACGGGGGTCGCAGCAGATTGTCGCTCAGACGCCACCGCCTCCCTTGACCCTTAAGCTCTGCTGCGGAAACAGTCGTGAAGCGATTGATTCTATCCAAGTGATCGTCGATATCTCGATAGGAAAAATGGTGCAACGGACTCTTCAGACGCCGAATCTTTCCGTCGACGATAATCCTTTCGTGGGGATCCAGCCCACCCCAGGTAGCGCGATCACGCCGAAATATCCGGACGTCGTAGTCAGGATACCATCCGCCCCTCCACCACCACCTGCCGAGATAATGGACGAGCCGCGGAACCGAGAAAGCAGCAAAACCTTCTCCGTGACGGTCCAAGGCATCCAGGACCTCCTCCTTTAAGCTAGGAGGGACCCGCTCATCGGCATCGACTAGAAAAACCCACTCTCTCGTCGCCTGGGAATGGGCAAAAGCCTTTTGGTCCCGATAGCCAGCCCAACGGCGCTGCATCACCCGATGCGTATACTGACGGCAAATCTCGACCGTCCGATCGGTGCTGAAAGAATCCACGATCACAATCTCATCGCACAACTTCAGGCTCTCCAGACATTCGCGGATACGATCTTCCTCGTTGAAGCAAACGACGATGGCTGAGATTTCCGCCCTTGAGTTAGCCATTTTTCCTAGCTTAATAAATCGGTTAAAGAATTGGTTAGAAGATAGAGGCTAGAAGCCAAAAAATCAAATCAATCC
This sequence comes from Deltaproteobacteria bacterium, assembly GCA_005878685.1. Classification (GTDB taxonomy): domain Bacteria; phylum Desulfobacterota; class Binatia; order UBA9968; family UBA9968; genus DP-36. The sequence goes on from VBLN01000057.1 coordinate 4,646, forward strand.
TTAAGCTTTTAACTGGACATCCTCAAAGGCCCAATTTAAAGCCGATAGGAAACAATGCAGTGAAGGACCTGCAGAATATACTCAAGGTTCCAGGCATGCTCACCCAAAACGAGGTGGAGTATCTTTATCGCCTAGGGCAGTTAAATCCCGGAAAAGGAGTCATCGTAGAGATCGGGAGCTGGAAGGGAAAATCGACGATTTGCTTGGCACGCGGCTCCATGGCCGTCGGCGGAGAAAAGGTCTATGCAATCGATCCTCATAGACCACTGGCTGAAGAGGGATACGTGGAAGATACAGAGGCCGAATTCCTAACAAACATCACACAGGCCGGCGTTGAAACTCACGTGGTTCCGATGGTTTTGACCTCGAAAGAGGCAGTCACAGGATGGAATCAACCGGTCCGATTACTTTGGATCGATGGCGACCATCGCTACGAGTATGTAAAACAAGATTTCCTTCTGTGGGAACCGCATGTTATCGAGGGCGGCATTATTGCTATGCACGATACAATCCGCAAGCAGGGGCCCAAACGGGTCCTATGGGAAATCGTTTTTCGCTCCAACCGTTTTCAGCAAATATCTATAGTCGACAACCTTACTGCCGTCAGAAAAGTCCGAAGAATCTCTCTGCGCGGACGGCTGGCCAAGTGGTTGATCATCGGTTGTCGCGGCCTCTATATCGCCGCCAGAAAAATGCGTTTTCCCTACGCCAAGCGCGCTGGCAGGTGGGTTCTCAAAAAACTGACAACCTAAATCCGTGTCCCTTTAAACCTTTTAGCTTTTTCCAAAAGCATCGCCCTATAGTGGAAATAGCGCCCCTTTGCGCGGTACTTTCTTCGCTCATTTCCCATCAGGGAATACCAGCTGAAAGTCCATACGGATCGTATCAGGTTGGGAAAGATGGTTAAAACCGAATTCCGTTTGTGAATCAGGCGACTCCTACCTTGGCGTTCATGCCGGATGCGAAAATATTCCTCAGTCAAGCGATTCGGTTCGATTTCATTATAAACCGCGGCCCTCGGCTCATAGCCAATCCGCATTCCAGCCTTCAGCAATCTCTGAGCGAACTCGACATCTTCGGAAAAGCCGCCTTGCCCTGGTCCAAGGCGATCATCAAACAAGCCGACCCGTTCAAAAACTTCCCGCCGCACAGCGATATTTCCACCGGTGAGGGTCTTTAGGTCAGCACCGGGGGGATAACTATAGTCGATGAAGTCTATGGTGCGATAGCGCTCTAATGCCTCATAGAGCTTAGGATCTTTGCGATCCTCATCGCGCATCAGGATAGAACCCTGCATCGCCGCGTGGGGATTCGAGGCGAAGAAATTGTTAATGGCCTGAAGCCAACCAGGAGTAACTTCCACGTCGTCGTCTAGAAAAATCAGAATAGCAGCTCGGGCATGGGGAATGGCCTTATTTTGGGCGCGGCACTTCCCGGGGAGAGGTTCCCTGATCTGCCGACAGCAGTTTCCCCGAAGCGCCTCATATTCTCGGACCACTGCCTCCACGCCACGGGCCGCTGTCTCATCAGGAGCATTATTCGCGACAATGATCTCGGGCTTGATCTCCTCTCCACCCCGGACCGAGCAAAGGCTATCCAGAAGCCGGCGCAGCCTATCCACGCGCCCTGAAGTTGCGATGATTATGCTGAAAGGAATCTCCACATCCGTTCTCACGGAGACCATCAAGTGAGGGTATAAGGGAACGAGGTCTTCAAAATCCCCGCAAGCGCAAAAGAAGCTGTTCAGGCAGGCCTTTCATGTAGAGCAAGGTATCCTCGATTGCCTTTTGGCGCCCATAGCGCGGTTCCCAGTCAAGCTCGGCTAAAGCTTTAGAGGCATCGGGAAACTTGTTGTTGGCTTCTTCATACAAGGGCCCATAAATGGTTTGAGGATCCACAAACACAATTCGGCTGGCGGTGCCGGAGAGCCTCTTGACCTCCTCGGCTAGTTCTAGAATTGCGCAGCGATTCGCAGGATTGCCGAGATTGTAAACTTCGCCTTTTCTCCCATTTCTCATGGCACATACAATCCCAGCCACCATATCCTTCACATGGGTAAAAGCCCTGACCTGGCGGCCATCGCCGAAGACGGTGATATCTACGCCGGCCAGAGCCTGGCCGATAAATCGGGGCAACACAAACCCTCCCCTTCCCGATTGCCGCGGCCCGGTCACATTGAAAGGCCGCACGATTCTCGCCTCCAAGCCCTGGGTCTCGCATAGATTCAGGAGGGCAGTCTCACCGGCGAGTTTCCCGAGCGCATACTCCAAACGTGCTGAGGATTTCGGCGGAACGATTTTCGACATCGTCTCCGAGCAGAATCCATCTTGCCCGCCGCCATAAACCTCGCTGGTGGACACATCCACCAGCTTGGCCCTGTATCGCAAGGCTAAATTGGCTACAGCCATGGTATCGTTCACAATCGAAGCTGCGATCCGACCGGCGTGGGGCAAGACGCCAGCGGGTCCAACCACCGAAGCGAGATGATAGATCTCATCACATCTCTCTCCATCCCACGACTGGCAGAAAGCTGCTACATCGGCAACCGAGTAGGTCAGTCTGTCAGGGTCGTCGAACTCGTGGAGCAAATCTTCTAAAGGCAAGGGGCTCGTGCTGAGATTGTCTATCACATGGACATGATTGTCCCTCTCAGCCAGGAGCAGTTCGATCAAATGGCTTCCCAAAAACCCAAATCCCCCTGTAACAATTATCTTCCTCATGTGAAATCCACCAACAGCAAAGCTACTCGCAAATTTCTCCTGCCCCAACCTTTCATGAGCGGACGGCCTTGGGTGCCCGCAGTAGCCATTGTAAGAGTGTGCCAACCCTGGAAGGGTTTTTATCCCCTCGTTGTCCGTCCCACGAACTCCTTAAACCCACCGCAGCTGATAGAGACGGTATTTCAAGGATAGGGGGCGCAGGCTGACAGCCTGCCGAAGGGCCTCCCGCGCCCCGAGTCTATCTCCGCCCTTCCATCGCCCTTTGGCCAGGCGATAATAGCGGTAAGCCGTGCGACAGGCTATCCGCTCTCTGCCCAACTGTTCCCTCGCCTCTGGGAACTCTCGGACCAATTTCTCGATCACCCGAATATTCTCCAACAGGCGACGCTCCTGGTCCCGACCGATGTTCCCTTCATGCTTGCGATACAGAAAAACTACATGATCCAGATAGGCCACGGGATAGCGTATGATGATCCGAAAGGCCAGGTCCAGATCCATGCAGATGCGCAGGTTCTCATCGAGCCCGCCAATAGTCCTCCAAGCCTCCTTAGAAATGAGGGCTGCCTGAAGACGGACAATGCTCTTTTCAAAAAGATCGACGAGGCGTACGTTGTCTCGCGCCAAGCGCCGGGATTTGTCCTGAGGGATAATTGTCTCCCGGTTATGCTCGGGACCACCCAGATAACAGCCGTTGGCGAAGACCATGCCATAGCTCGGATTCTTTTCGATCAAACCGAAAAGGGTTTCGAGATGGTCTGGCGTACAGAGATCATCCGAATCCTGAACGGCGATCCATTTTCCCCGCGCATGACGGGTCCCGAGATTTCGCGCCGCCGAGGGACCGTGATTCTCCTGATAGAAAACGCGAATTCGGTCACCATAATTCCCGAGCACCTGTTGTGTATCATCTGTCGAGCCGTCGTCCACGATGATAAGCTCGAAATCCCGGAATCGCTGCTGTAAAACGCTATCTAGGGTCTCAGGAAGAAAGCGGGCTCGATTGTAGGTCGCGATAACAACCGAGACTGCTGGGTCTCCTCCAGTAACAGACGCTACACCCATGGCTCCTTGCCCATTCTTCTTTGAATCCTTCCGACGAGATATCCCCAATATTTCATGATCCGTTTTTCGGTCTTGTATGTCTTGTCAGCCTTCCTCAAGATCCAATATATGGGGTAGCGCACCAAATTGGCCAAGAGGTTGGGAATCACGTCGAAAAAAATTGAGTCCCTGCCGTAAAGGCTCCTGCTCAATCCTTTGCGGTACTGGGACAGACGAGCATAAGCAACCCCATATCGACCCGGGTTCAGCTCGTGGTAAGCAACCACGTGAGGGGTGTATCCTATAGAAAAACCTGCCGCTCGAATTCGCCGAGACAAGTCTGTATCTCCGTGATAACCGGAGGCAGGGAGCCGTTCATCAAAGAGGCCCGCTTTTCCGATCACCTCGCCACGGAAGGACATGATCACTCCCGTAAGACCCCGCAAATCTCTCACTGAATCACCATAGTCGATTACCGGGATATTGTATTGGTACAAACGACTAGCATCTGCCGGGTTCCCAGATGGATCCTTGCCTGCAAGGACGCGCGGTTGCAAGGCATCATACCGAGTGGTTCGATAATCATTAACCAGCTCCCGTAACCAACTGGGCTCGAGCACGATATCATCATCCATAAGGCACACTATCTCTCCCGTGGCGTTCCGGAGTCCGGTGTTGAGGGCAAAGTTTTTTCCCGCCCTTCCCTCAACGAAAAACCGCAGCAAGGGCCACTGGTGGGCCACTTCTCTGAGCTGCTTTGCCGTATCGTCGGTCGACCCGTTGTCCACCACAATCACTTCGAGCAATATCTCGCCACGGTTATCGGTACTCTGGAGACTTCTAAGAAGACGGCCTACGCTCTCGCTCCGGTTACGCGTGGGAATAATAACGCTAACCTTAGGCCGCTCGGAGGGTTGCATCGGTTAGGCCCAAAAGGTGATGGTTTGGTTATGAGAAAACAGAAAAGACAAATGCCTAGGTTTCCAATGGCCAGGAATAAGGACTCTCGTCAAAAGCTCAATAGCCAATACCCGCGGCGCGTATCTCCGCCTCCATCTCATTTCGAGCCTTTTGTAATTCCTCGCGAGTCACCCCTGACGTGGTGACAATCGCGCGAACGGCCCCCATCCTCCCCTTATAAAACACCTCGTCAGGATTGACACCACCGTCGAGCGTCTCCGGTTCGTAAAAGAAATTATCCATCAGCGCTGCATCCACGGTCCACTGCACGTCAAAATCCGAAAAGTTCTCGCCCGGATGGTAGCCGTAGCTGTCAAACTCCTCCTCGATATCCAGGCCACGTTCTCTCTTCCGCATGACGGCCTTATATATTGGTGTTCCCGCCATCGGAATGTAAGAACAAAGGTCAACTTTATGGCGTATCCGTCGATTCGCTTGGATAAAATGTCGGCGTAGAAAGCTTCTGGTCTCCTCAAGAAACTCANCGGATGCCGACCTCGTCGCACCACTGAAGTACGGTTGCGTTTTGCTCTACAGTCGTCTCCTTATGGATGTTATCAAGGATTTTCTGAGAGCCGGACTCGGCACCGATCAGAACCTCGCGTAGCCCGTGATCATACATAAACTGAAGATATTCTTTACCGCCGTGTTTGCTGATGATGTCCACCCGACAAAAGCAACGCCAAATAAAGCCGAAGCGTTTGAGATGTCCGCACATTTCCCGAACCCTACGAGGGTTGATCGGCAAGATATCGTCATAAAATTGGATCGCGCTAAACCCTATATCCTTTATTTGTTGGAATTCCTCGGTGAGGCGATGCATGGGAGTGTTACGAACGACTCGAGACCAAAGGTTAGGAGA
>VBLN01000058.1:0-19605 GCA_005878685.1 Deltaproteobacteria bacterium
TGTGGGCAATATTTACGCCAATGAGATCCTCTTTCGTGCCGGAATTAGGCCCGCGACTAGGGCTTGGAGATTAACACGGAACAAGGTTGAACGGATTGCTGAGACGACTCCGAAGGTGTTGCGCGAAGCGATTCGGTGGTGCGGCACCTCCTTTTCCGACTATCGGGATGCCGAAGATGGCTTTGGGGAGTTCCAAAAGCACTTGCGGGTCTATGACAGAGAAGGGGAAAAGTGTCGAGCCTGCCCAAGCAAGATCAAAAGGGTATCTCTCGGCAATCGTGGTGCTTTTTATTGCCCGTCGTGTCAAAGGTAGAGAGTCCTTTGCAATGTTTTCGATTATCCATCCATGATACCGTTTCCGAACAGTGACTCAGAAGGAAGACGGCGCATTTCTTAGAAATATCGACGCCAATGAGATTCTCTTCGCGCCGGAGTTCGCCCGTCTCCTGCACCCGTCTGGAAGGACTGACAGTACTGGAACATCAGCACCTGAAAATTCGAAGGAGATAACGGACTATCAAGACTGCTACCAATATCCAGATGGTTATGATAACGACTGCAGCGATCCAATTCGTGGGTTTGTTTTGGATCGCCATCGCCCTGGCTTTTTCGCGGTACTCAATCATGACTTCGTCTGGGATCATCTTCGTGAGTAGACAGATGCCCAGCGGGATCAATATGAGATCATCCAAGTGTCCTAGGATCGGAATCGGATCAGGGATGAGATCGATGGGGCTTAGGGCATAAGCTACGACACATACAGCAAGAAACTTTGCGTACCACGGAACTCTAGGGTCTTTGTAGGCTAGATAGACAGCGTACACATCCTGCTTGAGCCGCTGTGCGTGACGCATCCATCTCTCGAATCGCTTCATGCAAGCCTCTCCTAGAAGGCGGCCGGATAGTCAGAGGATGCTGCAGGGATCGGTCAGTGTCGCGGATCCAGGAATTTTGGATTGCCAACATAAGTCTCGCATCTGATTTCTTCCCCGGCAGAGACCACTTGAATTTCCTTACGATAATAAAGTCGGCCTTCGTCTTCGTATCGGTCAATCCGTTCCAGAGATTGCTCGTCAATGTTTCTAATGAGAAGACCTTCGACTACGGAGCCCTTCTCGGGGATGATGTAAGGGTAGCCGAAACGGGAGGCAAGCTTCTTAAAGTCTTTGAGGCAGGCTGGGGATGTCGGGAAAGACTTGCCGGCTATTTTATAAAGGCGAGGTTTGTCCGTCAGGGTTCCATAGACAAAGAGATGGGCCACCTCAACTTTACCCGACGATCTTGTAGTCGCCTCCGAGATAGTTTCGGCACAAGTTGACGTAAGTGGAGGAACCTAGTTGGATCCAGTGGAGCGCCTCGCCGCTGATTTCCTTTTTTACCTGGGCCGGGCTTCCCGCGGCGAGGACGCGAGCCGGGATCTTCGTGCGGGGAACGACCACGCTGCCGGCGGCTATAAGAGACTCTTCTCCGATCTCACTGTGATCGAGGAGCGTGGCGTTCATTCCGATGATGGCTCCACGGCGGATGAGGCATCCTTCCATGACTGCTGCGTGACCCACGGTAACATCTTCTTCGATAATCGTCGGGGCTTCACCGGAGTGAATCACACAATTATCCTGGACGCTGGTACGCGCACCGATCACGATCGGATTTTCATTTTCGTCGGATCTGAGGACGGCTCCGAACCAGATGCTCGCCTCGTCGCCCACCGTTACGTCGCCGATGAGGACCGCTGTGGGCGCGATAAACGCCTTGAGGGAGATCTTAGGTCTGTGCCCTTTGTATTCAATGATCATTAAGGATGACCTCCGCTGTAACCGTCAAAATAGTTTAGGGAGAACGAAAAAGCAACGTCGATGAGTCTTTTAGTTGAGGCTGAATGCGTGAGCTGCCATCTCGACGATTTTTTTTCCGATGGCCAATGATGCCGTAGCGCCAGGCGAAGGGGCATTGAGAACATGGATAGCGCTTCCGATCCGTTTGATGACGAAATCATCTATAAGGGCTCCGTCCGCAGCGATCGCTTGCGCCCGCACTCCCGACCCGCCGGCCATGAGATCCACCATTCCCACTTCCGGTACCAGCCGTTGGAGCGCCTTGGCAAATGCCTGTTTACTCAAGGAACGATAACTCTCTTCCAGTCCCATTCTCCAATATTTTCTTGCGAGCGAACGGAAACCTTTGTAGCAAAGGATCTCCCAAAGGTCGCGGCGGTTGACGTCCGTTTTGCGGTAGCCTTCCCGAGCAAACGCGAGGACCGCATTGGGTCCTGCCTCCACTTCGCCGTGGATTGTCCGAGTAAAGTGGACTCCTAAGAAAGGGAATCTTGGATCGGGCACGGGATAAATAAGGCCTTTAACCAGAAAACCTCTCTCGGGGATCAGCTTGTAGTACTCGCCGCGGAAGGGAACGATCTGAACCTCCGGGCCCGAGATCGAGGCATCCGTTTGGGCCATCATACGGGCGATCCGGTCTGAGAACAGGCCGCCGCAATTGAGCAGATACCTGGAGCTGAACTCTCCAGAGGAGGTCTCGATGATCAGTCCGGCTTCCCGTTGGAGAATATTTTTTACCTCACGCGAGGTGAGAATCTCTCCGCCCAACTCTCGTACTCTTCTCGCATAGGCTTGAGCTACTTGGGTGAAGTCAATGATCCCCGTGGCCGGCGAATGGATCGCCCGGATTCCCTGGGCATGCGGCTCGATCTCCCGCAGCCGTTCGGGGCCAATCATTTCCAAGCCGGGGACTCCGTTCGCCGTTCCTCGCCTGAATAGCTCTTCCAGTCGCGGGATCTCCTCCTTATAGTTCCAGGAGAGCTTTACGCCCCACCACACAGGTTTCGGCCTTAAGAGATCCTGGCTTGTAATAAATCCCCCCGTGGATGACCCCGCTGTTGTGCCCGGTTTGGTGTCTGGCGATCTGATTCTCTTTCTCTAATAGAAGAAGTTTCACCCTGGGGTATCTTTCCGCCATTTCCATCGCAGTGGCTAGTCCGATAATGCCAGCGCCGATAATGGTCAGATCGAAATGGCTCGATCCCATGGTTCAACCCTCATGATAAAGTCGCTGGTCATTGGTTACCCGGATTTGGTGGGCGTGCGCAACGGCCAAAGGGCGAGGCCGACTGCCTCATCCCGGGCGGGGAAGCGGTGACATGAGCTTAAATTGGAGAGGTTTCGAATAATTGGGTTCAGACTTGCAACGTGTCGCCTGCGCGGAAGCTCATGCGAGAAATCCGCTTCCGCTAGTTTTGCCCCCCGGCCCCTATCTGTTTCTCCCTCATTCTACGGATAGTTGTTGACCAGACTGATGTTCTCAACCACCACGTCGTAGACCTTCCAATCTCCATCGACGAGACGGTGCCTATAATTAAGAGAATACTCTTCGCCCTTGCGCGTGAGGATCCTGCTGTTGACCTCGGCAAAGTCCCCATCCCGTCTTTCTTTCCTATAAACAAAGGTTTCATCGTCGTAAGCTTCAATCTTTGAAACGTAGGCGCGCTCCAAAAGATCGGTGAATAACTGCACGAACTCCTTCTGCTCCTCCGGCGTGCGCTGCCGCCAGTAATTTCCGAGCGACCTTCTTGCCATCTCGGCAAAGTCAAAGCGCGAATAGATTACTTGCCTTAATTGCTCCCGACGTTCTCTAGTCTTAGTCGGAGACTGAAGCTGCGGATCCTTGAGAATTGCCAGGACCTTGTCCACCGTCTCCCGGACGTTGTCTGTAGGGATCCCTCCGCTGACACCGAGGGCAGCCCAAGCAAAAACGAACAGGACGAATAAGGACGCAGATATTGTATTAGCCACGGTTTTATTTGGTTTCACCCTTTTTGGTTTCGCTCTTTGATGTCAGATCTCCTCCTAGGTATTTCCCTATGACCTCAGAGATGTCAGGAGGGGACTCAGTCTCACGGATCTTGCCTCCGAGACCCAGAAGTTTGTCGGATCCCCCCGGGCTAATGACGATAAACTTGTCGCCAATCAACCCTCGGGCCCTGACAGACGCGATGCTATCTTCCGGGAGCTTCACAGAATCGTCGATCCTAAGTGCTAAACGGGCCCTATCGTCATGCAGGCTGATGGATTCCACCCGGCCCACTTTTACACCAGCGATCTCCACGGCGTCTCCGACTTTCAGCCCCGCGACCGAAGCAAAGTCGGCAATAACGACATAGCCACTCCCTAGGATCTCTACCTTGCCCAAACGGATGGCAAGATAGCCCAGGCATAAGATTCCTGTGATGACAAAAATTCCGACGATGAGTTCTGTCCGCGATTGATTCACTTCGAAATTCTCCTAGAGGGCTTGGATGGGACCTTCTGTCTCGCCTCGAATGAACTGCTGGACAACTGGATTTTGAGAGACCTGAAATTCCTTCGTGGATTTGAACTCCTCGATGATCCCGTTGGCCAGTATAGCCACATAGTCTGAGATTTCAAAGACTTGAGGGATGCTGTGACTGACAACGACGGCCGTGAAACCAAAGGTTTTCTGAGTCCGGGTGATAAGCTGGTGGATGCCGGTCGCGAGCACGGGATCGAGACCGTTCGTCGGCTCGTCAAAGAGAACGATCTCAGGGTCCATGATTAACGCCCGGGCCAAGCCGGCCCTCTTTCTCATCCCTCCGCTTAATTCCGCAGGATACTTGTAGCCCATTCCCTCAAGCCCCACCTGCTCCAGCCGCTCTTCGACTTTTTTGCGAATCTCGCTTTCGCTCATCTCGGTTTTTTCTCTTAAAGGAAACGCTACATTATCCAGAACCGTCATGGAGTCGAGCAGGGCAGCTCCTTGGAAGAGAACGCCAAAGCGACCCCGCATTTCGTATAGCTCTTCCTTCGCCAGTTTCGTGATATCCGTGCCGTCAATCAGAACCGAACCGCGGTCCGGCCGAAGCAGCGCGTTTAGATGCTTAAGCAGGACAGTTTTTCCGCAGCCGCTCGTGCCCACTATCGTCGTCACCTTTCCTGTAGCCAACTCCAAGTGGACACCCTTGAGAACTTCCTGCCGGCCGAATTTTTTGTGCAAGTCAACAACTCGTATCATTGTACTCTGGAGCTCTTGGTAAAAGCTCTTATAGCATCACCGAGGTGAGGAAGTAATCCCACACAAGGATCAAGATGAACGAAAGCACAACTGACTCGGTTGTGGCGCGACTCACGCCGGTGGCCATCGGCGGCGCATGAAATCCTTTATAGCAGCAGACCCAAGTGATGATAAGCCCGAAGCTCACTGATTTTATAAATCCGCTATAAACATCTCTGAAGACAACGCTGCTTTCCATGCCGGAGAAATAACTTCCGGAACTTACTCCTAGCAGTCCGACGCCCACGAGATAGGCACCGTAGATTCCCACGACGTCAAAGATCGCCGTGAGGAGCGGCATCGCAATCAGGCTAGCCATGATGCGGGGCGAGACCAGATACTTGATGGGATCGATCGCCATGGAGTCAAGGGCGTCAATTTGCTCTGTAGCCCGCATGGTCCCGAGCTCGGCAGCCATGGCCGAGCCGGTTCTTCCCGTCACCATGAAAGCGGCGAGCACCGGCCCTAGCTCGCGTAAAAGTCCTAACGCTGTGGCCGAGCCGAGCCAGCTTTCAGCGTTAAACTGTCTCAGGCTATAATAACCTTGAAACCGCATGACCATTCCAGTGAAGAAACCCGACAAGAATACGACCGAGAGCGAGTCCACTCCGATTGTTTTGATGTGATAGAGGATGAGACCAATCTTGGCGGGACGGCGAAAGGCCAGGAAGAGTGCGGAGAGGAGAAAGAGAAACATCCCTCCCATGCCATGGACGACTCGCAAACTAAAGCGGCCAGTTTGAACCAGGAGTGAAAGCATCGCGTGCAAGCAAAGAAACAAGCAGCACCACGCTATTATAGGAAAGCTGGACGATTTGCAAGTGTATTATGAAGAAGCTCCCACTGCATTCGAGAGATGAAACCGTCGATACGCTTTTTCAAGGCCGCTTGGCTATAATTCAAAACAAGCGAGGATATCGCTTTTCGCTGGATGCGGTCCTGCTGGCCCTTTTTGTCAAAATCCGCGACGGCGAAAGGATCATCGACTTGGGGACAGGAAATGGAGTGATTCCGCTGATCCTTGCCTCGCTCTATTCTTCGGTGAGCGTCGTTGGCATCGAAGTCCAGGAAGCAATGGTCCAGAGGGCTTTAAGGAGCGTTGCTTGGAATGAGCTCAGGCGCAGCGTGGAAATCATTCAAGGGGATGTCTGTTCCATTGGCGAGCTTTTTTCTCCTAGGAGCTTTGATATTGTGGTTTGCAATCCGCCGTATCGAGGTTTTACGAGCGGGCGGATGAATCCCGATCCGGAAAGACGCGTAGCGCGCCACGAGGTCAAGGGATCGCTAAGGGATTTTCTGCGTGCAGCCTTTTATTTGCTGCGCCATAGAGGAAGAATCGCGCTGATTTATCCCGCAAGGCGCGCTCTGGATCTCCTTCAAGTGATGCGCGAGGAAGGCGTCGAGCCGAAGCGACTCCGGTGGGTTTACTCCTTCAAAGAGACCGAAGCCGCGCTGCTCTTGGCCGAAGGGGCCAAGGGAGCCAGAAGCGAACTATTGGTGCTGCCTCCCCTCGTTGTCTACGAACGAGCCGGGACATACACGGCAGAAGTGAAGGCCATGCTAGGAGGCTGATTTGTCCGTATTTTTCCCCTTCCGGGAGTAAGCAGCGAAGAGTTTTTTTAGGGCGCGGCGGATTTCTGGATCCTTGATGGTTTGTAGGTACTCATCTTGGAGTTGAGGCTTGGCTTGAGGCGGCTCTTCCGTAGCAGCCAGATCTTCGGCCACCGGTTTTCGCGCCGCAGAATCTATTTTACCGACGAAGAAGAAGACATTCTTTACTACTTCGCTCCCCAGACTCTTATTCAATTTCTCTGCGATCATTTCCTTGACATACTGAAGTTGCTGCATCCAGATTGGGCTTGTGACTTTGACGAATAAGGTGCCGTTACGGATCTTTTCCGGTTGAGCATTGCGAGCGATCGTGGAGCCCACGATTTCATTCCAGATAGGCCAGACGCCGTACTCGGACAATCTGCCGGATAGATCCAGCCGTTTAAGGGAATGCTTCAGGATGTCACCCACTCGCTCCAGTTCAGGGCCTTTCTTTGACATACGCCCTGCTTATCACAGAGCACGTGAGTTGAAAAGATAAAAGTCCGGCGTAGAATGATGTTATTGAGCCTGTTGAAAAAGTGTGGACAGGTTGAAAGTGTCAAAATGAAGCGGCATATAACTTCTTGTTTTCCCGCTTTTTTCTTCGCGTCAGAAGATATCCACAGAAAAAGAAAATTTTTTCTTGACAACACAATATGTGGTAGTTCATAATCCGACTTCCCCCAAAATGACGGAGTGTTTGTCGATGAGCACGAAAGGGAGCAGGTTTTTCTTCGACATCTGAAATCCATATTTCCAGTCAGGGAATTGTAAGTTTTGCATTTTGTAAGTGTTATAATAACGTTTTATTATAAACTGCTTCGAGCATAGTGGAAAATTGAGAAAGGAGAAGGGGAGATGGCTACGACGGCGTCGATGAAGAGCGAGGAGAAAGTTGTCCAAGTCGGGCCCGCCCCCAAACAGGGGCTTCATCTGGATCGTTACTTCGCGAGTGCAGGCACGAGTCCGTATGATGAAATCGAGTGGGAGATTCGTGCGGCCACGATTACCAATGAGAAAGGCAACGTGGTCTTTGAGCAGCCTAAGGTGGAAATTCCGAAATCGTGGTCTCAGATGGCGACTAACGTCGTGGTCTCCAAATATTTTCGTGGTCCTTTGGGGAGTCCTCAGAGAGAGCATAGCGTCCGCCAACTGATAAGCCGCGTGGTCACCACCATCACCAGGTGGGGCAAGGCGGACGGTTACTTTGCTACGGAGGAGGACGCACAGATCTTCGCTGATGAGCTGAGCCACATCCTTGTCAATCAGAAGGTCTGTTTCAATAGTCCGGTCTGGTTTAATTGCGGGATTGAAGAGAGGCCGCAGTGCTCCGCCTGTTTCATCCTTTCGGTCGACGACACGATGGAGTCTATTCTCGATTGGTACCGCAAGGAAGGGATTATCTTTAAGGGAGGCTCGGGTTCTGGCGTGAACCTCTCTCGCCTCCGCTCCTCGAAGGAGCAGCTAGCGGGCGGCGGCACCGCCTCAGGGCCGGTGTCGTTCATGAAGGCAGCGGATGCCTCGGCCGGGGTCATTAAATCTGGGGGGAAGACCCGTCGCGCTGCAAAGATGGTGGTTTTGGATGTGGACCATCCGGACATCACGGAGTTCATCAAATGCAAAGTGGAAGAGGAGAAAAAGGCCTGGGCGCTCATAGAGGCGGGCTATGATTCCAGCCTGGATGGTCCCGCTTACGGCAGCGTCTTCTTTCAAAATGCCAACAACTCCGTTCGAGTTTCTGACGAATTTATGCGAGCACTGCTGGAGGACCGCGAGTGGAAGACGCGCTATGTGACCAGCGGAGAGGTCTGCGAAACCTATAAGGCGAGAGACCTACTCCGCATGATTGCTGAAGGGACTTATTTTTGCGGCGATCCGGGAATGCAGTTCGATACCACGATCAACGACTGGCACACCTGCTCTAGCACCGGGCGCATCAATGCGTCTAACCCTTGCTCCGAGTACATGCATTTGGACAACTCGGCCTGCAATCTGGCTTCGTTAAACCTGCTCAAATTCCTCCGCGATGACGGAGTGTTTGACGTGGAAGCCTTCCGGCGCGCCGTGGATATTATCATCGTCGCTCAAGACATCCTCGTCGATAACGCTTCCTATCCCACGCCGGAAATAACGGCGAATGCCCATGCCTTCCGTGAGCTCGGGTTAGGCTATGCCAACCTCGGGGCCCTCCTCATGTCTTTGGGGCTCCCGTATGATTCCGATGCGGGGAGGGGATACGCGGCGGCAGTGACCGCCCTGATGTCCGGCGAAGGGTATCTGCAGTCCACTCGCGTCGCCGCGGCAACGGAAGCCTTTGCCGGATTCGCCGTCAACCGTCAGCCGATGCTGCGAGTGCTGAACAAACATAGGTCCCATGCTTATAAAATCTCCTCCTCTCACGTTCCCCTGGAACTCCTGACTGCTGCCCGAGAGGTCTGGGATCTCACCTGTGATGAGGCGGAAAAATATAGCGTCAGGAACTCCCAGATATCTGTCTTGGCGCCAACCGGGACGATTGCTTTCATGATGGATTGCGACACGACCGGCGTCGAGCCGGATATAGCTCTTGTGAAGTACAAGAAGCTGGTCGGCGGCGGACTGCTAAAGATCGTCAATAACACCGTGCCGCGTGCTCTGAAAAGATTAGGTTATGATTCAAAACAGAGTCAGGATATCGTGGAGTATATTGATGAGCACGAGACGATCGAAGGCGCGCCTCACCTAAAAGACGAAGATCTCCCGGTCTTCGATTGCGCCTTCAAGCCGGCGAGCGGAAGCCGCTCCATCCACTATCTGGGCCACCTCAAGATGATGGGAGCCGTTCAACCTTTTATCTCTGGCGCGATCTCTAAGACCATCAACATGCCGGGCGACGTCACCGTCGAAGAGATTATGCAGGCTTACATCGAGGCGTGGAAGCTGGGGCTCAAGGCTGTGGCCATCTACCGGGACGGGTCGAAGCGAACCCAGCCTCTCAATACCTCGAAGGACGAACGTAAGGAACAAAAGGCCGAGGCCAAAGAGTCCCTTCCGTTTAGGCGCAAGCTTCCTGATGAGAGAAAATCGATCACTCACAAGTTCGACATCGCCGGCCACGAGGGCTACATCACGGTGGGGATGTATGAAGATGAGCAGCCAGGGGAGATTTTCATTACGATGTCTAAGGAAGGTTCGACGATCTCCGGACTCATGGACTCCTTTGCCACCGCCGTATCCATGGCGCTTCAGTACGGCGTGCCTTTAAGAGTCTTAGTGGACAAGTTCAGCCACATGCGCTTCGAGCCTTCAGGCTTCACCAAAAATCCCGATATTCCGATGGCCAAGTCGATCATGGACTATATTTTCCGCTGGCTCGCGACCAAGTTTTTGGATGGGGAGGCACAAAGAGAAGTCGGGGTCGTGAAAGGAGGAGAAGAAGAAGTTTCTGTCGGTAAGAAAACGTTGCAGATTGCCGCCCAGGGGCCTCGCGGAGGGGCGCCGGTAGCCACCATCAGCAGCATTACCAGCCTCTATCAGCAGGACGCTCCGCCCTGTCCCGATTGCGGCGCGATCATGATCCGCAGCGGCGCCTGTTATAAGTGCCTGAACTGCGGCGCTGTGAGCGGCTGTTCGTAAACACGGACTGCGATGGGAGAAATTAAGTCTTTCTGCGCGCGCTCTTATCTCGTCGCTAAGCTCTGCACCTATTGCGGCCGGCGGCTCTCCCTCTTCGGGGGCAGAATTGATTCCAAGGTAAAGGATTATATAGTGCCCCTTTCAAGGGGTGGGGAGGAAAGTTCTGAGAATATCGTCGCCAGTTGCAAGGAGTGCCAGGCCTTAAAAGGCGAGTATCTTAACTTTGCGTTGCTCCCTCTCCTGCTCAATCGGCCGCGGCTCATCGATGATATCAGGCATTACCTTAGGGAGGTCAGGCAAGTCATGGGCGTCCGCAGCTCTGTGATGGATCTTCCCGGGTAGGAAGGCCGCGGTTATTTTTTCTCCAAGTGCAGGAGTCCGTTCTTGCTGTCGATGTCCATCCGAAAATGACTTAAGAAGTTGAGGCCCAACAGGCCCGACACGCCGGCGTCTGGGAAAGTATCGTAGACCGCAGCCGTGAGATCCTTGACCTGCATCCCTCCTACTTCGATGGATTCGAGAGTGACAACGGGGGCGGAAATGACTCCGTTTGCGGTCTGAAACGGGATGGTCGGGAGATTCTTTCCCTCTACTTCGATTTCCAATTCCTTGGCCACAGCCCGCGAGATCATCGTGTAGCTTGCCCCCGTATCGACGATCAAACTGGCCGAGGCCTTACTGTTGAGGATTGCCTGAACGACTGCCACCTGACCCCTTCTTTGAAGGGATACCGACGCCTTATCGGGCTCAGCTTTTGCCGGCTCGGCCCGTCGGGGCGGTTCAACTGCTTTTATGCGTGTGGCGTTGCCGCGATATCTTTCTGGGATATTGTGCACATTGTCCGTGAAATGGACGATTCCCTTTTCATCCACCCACCGAAGGATGTCGGCGGCAGCCGAAAGCGAGGGGAAAACCGAAAGGGCTAAGAAGATGATGAACGCCGGCCGAAATCTTGTCATGAGCCATTTAGTTTATCATGACGGCCGATCTGGGAAAAGCGCTTTTTTGACAGAATTGCGCGCACACTTCCATTGCCGGGGTCACCTAGCTTTTAATGGACGATCTTCCTTTACAAGGTCCTAGCAGTGTGGTAGAAATCAAAAAACAACAGAAAGGAAAAAGAAGAGAGACGGAGAAGACATGGGAATTGCTCAGGAGCAGAAGCGAGGGGTTATTGAGCAGTTCAGGCTCCATCAGACGGATACAGGTTCACCAGAGGTTCAGATCGCGCTGCTCAGTCAGCGCATCGACTATCTGACGGGGCACTTCAAGGTCCATGTGAAGGATCATCACTCCCGCCGGGGCCTCCTCAAGCTTGTCGGACAGAGAAGGAGGCTTCTCGATTATCTCAAGAAGAACGATTACCAAAGATATCAAGGTGTGATCCATCGGTTGGGAATAAGGAAGTAGTGGTCCCTGGGTGGATGTCCCTTCCCCTTTTTCTTCCGTTAAACGCTTCTCGGTCTCAAGGATTTGCATATGATGAAAAGAGTTGAGGTCGAATACTACGGCCGTCCTCTATCTATAGAGGTCGGTAAACTGGCCAAGCAGGCCGATGGGGCCGCACTGGTTCGCTACGGCGAAACCGTGGTGCTCGTGACCGCCGTGGCAGCTAAAGAGATTAAGGAAGATACCGATTTTTTTCCGCTGACCGTTGACTATCAAGAAAAGACATTTGCCGCAGGAAAAATTCCCGGCGGGTTCTTCAAGAGGGAAGGCCGCCCGTCCGAGAAGGAGATCTTGACCTGTCGGTTGATTGACCGTTCGATTAGGCCGCTCTTCTCTGATGGGCTTAGATGCGAGACGCAGCTGATTGCCAGCGTTCTCTCCGCGGACAGGGAGAATGACCCCGATGTCGTCGCTATGCTAGGGACATCGGTGGCTTTGGAGGTCTCCGACATCCCTTTCAACGGGCCTCTCGCCGGCGTTCGGATCGGAAGGATTGGGGGCCAGTGGGTGATCAATCCGACGCAGAGCCAGCTGCCGGATAGCGACGTAGATATCTTTTTATCCGGCAGTCGCGACGCGATTGTCATGGTTGAAGGCGGCGCCAGGATGGTCCCGGATGACGAGATCTTGGAGGCACTGTTTCTGGGACATGAGGCGATCCAGCCTCTGCTGGATCTTCAGGAACAGATCAAGCGGGAAGTCGGAAAGGCCAAGCGGCTCGTACCAGTCGTTGAGCAGGATAAACAGCTGGTGAAGCGGGTTGGTGAGCTGGCAAGGGAAGGCATTCAGCAGGCCCTGGCTATCACGGAGAAACAGGAACGCTACAAACGCTTGGATGAAGTGAAGAGTGAGATTCTGTCGAAGGCCTTGCTTGAGTACGCGGATAGAGAGAAAGATCTCAAGGCCGCATTTGACGGGCTCAAAAGGAACCATCTGCGTCAGCTTGTCGTTGAGCAGAGACGCAGGATCGACGGGAGAGGCCTAAAAGACGTTCGACCCATTACTTGTGAGATTGAGGTTCTTCCCCGAACTCACGGCTCGGCTCTGTTTACCCGAGGTGAAACTCAGGCCCTGGTGGTGACCACTTTGGGAACCACTTCTGACGAACAGAAGATCGATGCCTTGATCGGTGAGCATTATAAGAAGTTTATGCTCCACTATAATTTCCCTCCCTTCAGCGTAGGAGAGGTCAAATTCTTGCGCGGTCCGAGCCGGAGGGACATAGGCCACGGCGCCCTGGCGGAGCGGGCGCTCCTCCCTGTGATTCCCAAAGAGGAAGAATTTCCCTACACCCTGCGCGTTGTTTCAGAGATCCTCGAGTCGAATGGATCGACCTCCATGGCAACCGTATGCGGAGGCTCCCGGTGTTCCCATTAGCGCCCACGTGGCCGGGATTGCGATGGGTCTCATTAAGGAAGGGAACGAAGTACGGGTCCTCTCCGACATCCTGGGAGATGAGGATCACCTGGGTGATATGGATTTCAAAGTCGCGGGGACACGGCAAGGCGTCACAGCGTTGCAGATGGACATCAAAATTAGCGGGGTAACTCGTGAGGTGATGAAAGAAGTCCTTTATCAGGCGCGGGAGGGAAGAGTTGGGATACTCAAGATTATGGAGGCGGCTATTTCAGAGCCTCGCAAAGAGATTTCGGGCCATGCGCCGCGGATCATCACTCTCAAGGTGAAGCCGGAGAAGATTCGCGAGATTATCGGCCCCGGCGGCAAAGTCATTCGCGGGATTGTAGAGGAAACCGGCGTGAAAATGGATGTGGAGGATGATGGCACTGTGACCATTGCGTCTAGCGATGAGGCTGCCACCCGCAGGGCGGTGGAGATGGTCCAGAGGATAACGGCCGAGGCTGAGATAGGGAAGATCTACAAGGGAACGGTCAGGAAGATCGTGGATTTTGGCGCCTTTGTGGAGATCTTTCCGGGCACCGATGGCCTCGTGCATATCTCTCAGCTCGCGCCGCAGCATGTGCGGCGCGTTGCCGATGTCATCAAAGAGGGGGATGAGATATTAGTCAAAGTCTTGGATATCGACAGACAAGGCAAAATCAGGCTCAGCCGTAAGGAGGCTCTCGAAGAGGCAGGAAAAGCCGAATCCCCTCGGGACTCAAAGGCCCATACGGATGACTCGCCTCGTGAGCAGCACTAAATCATCCCTTACTTTCCATGTTTGCTAAGAGAGTCTTGGACAACGGGATTCGTATTCTCTCCGAAGAGATGGCTGACACTCGGTCGGTCACCCTGGGTATCTGGGTGGAGAATGGGTCCCGGCATGAATCGCATCATCAGAACGGGATCTCCCACTTCATCGAACACCTCCTCTTTAAAGGGACGGAGCGGCGCACGGCGGCCCGGATCGCGGAGGAGATGGACTCGGTCGGAGGCGTGGTCAATGCGTTTACCGCCAAGGAATACACTTGCTACTACGCCAAAGTTTTAGATGAGCATCTCCCGCTAGCGATCGATCTTCTTACGGACATCTTTCTCCATTCGCTTTTTGATCGGGAAGAGATCGAGCGAGAGAGATCGGTTATCCTTCAAGAGATCTCTCAGGCGGAGGATACGCCCGATGATTACGTGCATGATCTTTTCAATCTCGATTTCTTCAGAGACCATCCGCTCGGCCGTCCCATCTGCGGTCAGAGCGCGACCGTTTTGAACCTCCACCGAGAAGATTTTCTCAAGTTTGTCCAGGACCGATATCTTCCCGGCCGCGTGATCGTTTCCGGCGCGGGCCATCTGCGCCACGAGGATTTGGTGAGAGAGATAGAAGGCAGGCTCGGCGCGGTTCAGAATGAAAAATTCAAAACTCAAAATTCAAAATCAAAAATTGAAGATCCTCCTCGGCTCCGGAGCGGGGTATTCCAGCATGGCAAGCCGCTGGAACAGGTTCACCTCTGTCTCGGCGTCGCCGGCATCCATCAATCCCATCCGCTGCGCTATGCGGCCTATGCATTAAATACGATCCTGGGCGGCGGGATGAGCTCCCGGCTCTTTCAGGAGATTCGCGAGAAGCGAGGAAGGGCCTATTCGGTCTATTCGTTTTTGGCCTCCTATCAGGATGTCGGTTACTTTGGGGTCTATGCCGGGACGAGCCTGGATTGGACTGAGGAAGTAGTGGAACTGACATTGAAAGAGATGAAGCAACTGGCAGCAGGAGAGGTCAGCGAGCAAGAGTTGGAACGTACCAAAAGTCAGTTGATTGGAAATATGATCTTAGGCCTCGAGACCTCAGATTCTTGGATGAGTCATATTGCCAAGAATGAGATCTATTTCGGCCAGCCGATTTCCTTAGAGGATATCGCCCACGGGGTTCGTTTGGTGACTAGAAGCGATATCATCGAGTTGGCCAGATCCCTTTTTAGGACAGAAGGGATGACCCTGACTCTCTTAGGCGATTTTGAGAAGAAGAGCTTGACCCTGAGCCTCTCGGCCTAGCTTAAGGATAAGGGATGAATCAGAGATTCATCCTTCCGCCCTTCGCCTTTATCCTTTTGGCTCGCATGGAAGAGATCCGAATCCAAATCAAGCGGGTACGCATGAGCAGGGAGCCGCTTGCTCTGCCGGCCTACATGACTGAAGGTTCGGCTGGGATGGATCTGTCAGCCGATTTGGACCAGGATCTGCTTCTCGCCCCTCTGGAACGTACCTTGATCCCGACCGGGATTGCCGTGGCACTACCGTGGGGCTTTGAGGCCCAGATTCGTCCTAGAAGCGGCCTTGCCTTGAAAGAGGGGATCGCTTTGATCAATAGCCCAGGGACGATCGACTCAGACTATCGAGGTGAAATTCAGATCATCGCCATTAACCTGGGGAACAAACCGGTGCTGATTCGTCGCGGACAGCGAGTGGCGCAGATGGTAGTGCAAAGGGTTTGCAGAGCCCAATGGCAGGAAGTCGGAGAGCTTCCCCCCACCGTGCGCCTGGATGGTGGGTTCGGGCACACCGACGAAAGTTCAAAGGTTAAAGGTTGAAGGGTTGAAGGGGCCATTAGATGATGGGATTAAGTGGACTGCAACCCTTGAACTCTTGAACCCTTAAACGTTTAGCGGTCTGCTTCGAAGTATGATTCCGCGTTACAGTCGCCGGGAAATGGCTCGGATCTGGTCCGAGCAAAATCAGTTTCAAAGGTGGCTTGAAGTCGAGATCCTGGCCGCTGAGGCTTTGGCGCATCTGGGAAAGGCGCCTAAAGAGGCGATCGCTCGCATTCGCAAGAAGGCCCGCTTCGACGTCGACCGGATACGCGAAATTGAGAAGGAAGTTCGCCACGAAATGATCGCCTTTTTGAGCTGCCTGGCGGAGTCATTGGGCGATGACGCGCGCTTTATCCATGTCGGGATGACCTCCTCCGATGTGATGGATACTTCAAAGAGGCGTCGTCCTTGCTAGTTAAGGATGTCGAGGAGCTTATCAAGGTGCTCCGCTGACAAGCGTTGAAATACAAGAAACTGCCTATGATTGGACGCACTCACGGAATTCACGCAGAGCCCATTACTCTTGGCCTCAAGCTGGCTCTCTGGTACGAGGAGATGAAGCGCAATCTGACCCGGCTGCAAAGGGCTGCGGAGGAAGTCAGTGTGGGGAAGATCTCCGGAGCTGTTGGGACCTTCGCTCAAATCTCTCCTGAAGTGGAGGCTTATGTCTGTGAAAAAAGCGGTCTCACGCCAGATCCGATCTCGAACCAAATCGTTCAGCGCGATCGCCATGCTTTCTTTTTTGTCACTCTTGCGGTCATCGCCAGCTCTCTGGAGAAATTCGCCGTTGAGGTCCGCCACCTCCAGCGGACCGAGGTTCTGGAAGCCGAGGAGCCTTTCACTAAGGGTCAGAAGGGATCATCGGCAATGCCGCATAAGAGAAATCCGATTCTATCGGAGAACATTTCAGGACTGGCTCGGCTCATGCGCTCCTACGCTGTGGCGGCCCTAGAGAACGTGCCCCTTTGGCACGAGCGGGATATCAGTCACTCTTCGGTCGAGCGGGTGATCGCGCCGGATGCGACGATCCTGCTCGATTTCATGCTCGCGCGAATGACTTATATCTTGGGGAACCTTTGTGTCTATCCGGAGAATATGCGGCATAATTTGGCAAAGGCCGGTGGGGTGATCTTCTCTGAAAGGGTCCTTCTCAAGCTGGTGGATAAGGGTCTGGCGCGAGATGCCGCTTATCGGATCGTCCAACGCCACGCGTTGAAGGTGGCGCGGAACGGCGGCGACTTCAGGCAAGAGCTGCTTAGAGATCCGCAAGTCCGCCGGTATCTTTCTGAACGAGACATTAGGCAGATTTGGGATTTAAATAATTATCTAAAAAACGTCGACTCGATTTTCGAGCGGGTCTTTCACTAAACGAGGAGGAAATATGAAAAAGGGCGAGCCTTTTTACGAGGGAAAGGCCAAGATCCTCTACGCTACCGATGACCCGGATCTCATCATCCAGTATTTCAAGGATGACGCCACTGCGTTCAATGCCCAGAAGAAGGGAACCATCCAGGAGAAAGGGATCATGAACAACAAGATTTCCGAGGTCCTTTTCAGGTACTTGGAGTCGCGGGGTATTCCGACCCATTTTGTTCAGCGGCTCAACGATCGCGAGATGCTGGTCCGCCGTCTTCAAATCATCCCGGTTGAAGTCATCGTGCGCAACGTGATTGCCGGCAGTCTCGCCAAGCGGCTGGGGTTGGAAGAAGGGGGATCGCTCTCAACGCCGGTTCTGGAGCATTGCTACAAGAGCGATGCGCTCGGCGATCCGATGATCAATGAGTTCCACATCCGTGCCTTGGGGTGGGCGACCGATCAAGAAATCAAGGAGATCGAGAAACTCTCTTTCCGCGTGAACGAACTCTTGAAGGATTTTTTCGCTCAGCGAAATCTCATCCTGGTCGATTTTAAGTTGGAGTTCGGGCGCCATCACGGCAAAGTCTATCTGGGCGATGAAATCTGTCCGGACACCTGCCGGTTATGGGAGAAGGGCACTCTAGAAAAGCTGGACAAAGACCGCTTTCGTCGCGACCTGGGAAAGGTCGAGGACGCTTACCAAGAGGTTTGCCGCCGGGTTTGTGGATAGAGAGGAAGTAGGCGATGCGCGTCCGGATCTTTATTTCTCTTAAGGAGGGGGTATTGGATCCTCAAGGTAAAGCGGTAGAACGATCGCTGCACACTCTCGGCTATGGTGAGGTTCAAGACGTGCGGATGGGAAAGTATATCGAGGTGAGCCTGGATGCGCCTTCGCGTCAGACCGCGGAAGGCCGAATCCGCGAGATGTGCGATAAGCTTCTCGCCAATCCTGTGATCGAGGATTACCGCTTTGAAATTAGTAGTGAGTGACGAGTGATGAGGACTGAGATTTATAGGATTCAGCACTCAGTCCTTGTTACTGAGAACTGACTATGCATTGGGGCGTGGTAGTTTTTCCCGGCTCTTGTGACGAACAGGATGTCCATGATTGCCTAAAGAACGTTTTGGGGCAGAGGGTCGAATTTCTCTGGCACAAGGATAGACTGAACGGGGATTTTGACTGTGTGGTCTTGCCCGGCGGTTTTTCCTACGGCGATTATCTTCGGGCCGGAGCCATGGCCCGTTTCTCGCCGATCATGCAGGGAGTTATCGATTTCGCCCACAACGGCGGGTTGGTTTTGGGAATCTGCAACGGGTTTCAGATCCTCTGTCAGTCGGGACTTTTGCCGGGAGCGCTGACGCGCAATACCCACCTCCAATTTATCTGCCGCCAGGTCTATCTGCGGCTCGAGGAGACCGAGACGCCTTTCACTTGCGCCGGGAAGAAAGGGCAACTCCTGAGATTGCCGGTCAAGCACGGCGAAGGCTGCTATTATGCCGACCCTGCGACTTTGGAGCGGCTACGCAAGAATCGTCAGATCCTGTTGCGCTACGTGGATAACAAGGGAAAAACCTCCGAGCCAGCCAACCCGAATGGCTCCCTGGATCACATCGCCGGCGTCTGTAATGAGGGGAGAAACGTTTTTGGGCTGATGCCCCATCCCGAAGACGCCGGAGAGAAGATCTTGGGCAGCGAGGATGGACTGAAGATATTTTCTTCGATCATCGAGGCCTGCGGCCACAGAGAGCAGAAGGCATGGCCCAGTTAAGGACGAAAGAATCCTCTCCCTCAGCGCTCAGTGCTGAAACCATCGCCAGCCATGGGCTGACCGAGGAAGAATATCGGAAGATCGTTAAACTCCTGGAAAGAGAACCGAACTACACCGAGCTCGGGGTCTTTTCGGTGATGTGGTCGGAGCACTGCAGCTATAAGAGCTCTAAGAATCATCTCAAGCTTCTTCCCACCGAAGGTTCGGCGGTTCTTCAAGGTCCGGGAGAAAACGCCGGCATTGTGGATATCGGGGACGGGCTAGCGGCAGTGTTTAAAATCGAGAGCCACAACCATCCCTCTTTTATCGTTCTGCGAGATATCTTCACCATGGGGGCGCGCCCGATCGCCTCTTTGAACTCCCTGCGCTTTGGCAGCCTGGATCATCCTCGCACTCGGTATCTGCTGAACGGTGTGGTGGCAGGGATCGGCGGCTACGGCAACTGCGTGGGCGTGCCGACAGTTGGCGGAGAAGTTTATTTTGACGAATGCTACAACGCCAATATTTTGGTCAATGCTTTTACCCTTGGGATTGCAAAGAAGGAGCGTATTTTCAAGGGAACGGCGAAGGGTGCAGGCAACTCTCTGATCTATGTCGGCGCGAAAACGGGACGAGACGGAATCCACGGCGCCACCATGGCCTCCGAGGCTTTCTCTCAAAAAAAGGAACAACGCCGGCCCACGGTCCAGGTGGGCGACCCCTTTACAGAAAAACTTCTCTTGGAAGCCTGTCTTGAGCTGATGGAAAAAGATTATCTG
>VBLN01000058.1:19681-20316 GCA_005878685.1 Deltaproteobacteria bacterium
CGCTCAGAGAGACCGGGATGACCCCGTACGAGATTCTTCTCTCGGAGTCACAGGAGCGGATGCTGTTAGTGATCAGAGAAGGAAGCGAAGAGGAAGCCAAGCGGATTTTTGAGCGCTGGGATCTCGATGGCGCAGTCGTTGGGAAAGTGACGAATGATCGCCTATTCCGCGCATCCTTTAACGGGGAGGAGGTCGTCCGCATCCCGATCGCAGCGCTGACCGCGGAAGCGCCGGTGTATAACCGTCCCGCGGAGCGCCCGCAAAACCAGGAGGAGATCCAAAAGTTGGATCTATCGAAGGTCGACGTGCCGAAGGATTTGGGCGCGACTTTAAAGACGCTGCTCGATTCCCCCAACGTAGCCTCGAAGTGCTGGGTCTATCGCCAGTACGACCATTTCGTGCGAAGCAACACTGTCGTAGCGCCGGGAGCGGATGCCGCGGTCATCCGAATCAAGGGGACTCAGAAGGGGCTTGGCCTCACCGTAGATGGCAACAGTCGCTACTGCTATCTGGACCCCTATGTCGGCGGAATCTTGGCGGTAGCCGAAGCGGCGCGGAATCTGGCCTGTGTCGGGGCTCATCCTCTTGGCCTGACCGACTGCCTCAATTTCGGCAGCCCTGAGAATCCTAGCGTC
>VBLN01000058.1:20374-24205 GCA_005878685.1 Deltaproteobacteria bacterium
TAATGAAACCGATGGAGCGCCGATCTTCCCTACGCCGGTAGTAGGGATGGTCGGGCTTCTGCCCAAGCTAGAGAGGCATGTCACGCCATGGTTTAAGTCCCCGGGAGATCTGGTGGTGCTCCTGGGGCGCAATCGGGAAGAGCTTGGGGGAAGTGAGTATCTCAAGGTGGTCCATGGCCTGGTGAGAGGGACTCCGCCCTGGATCGATTTGAGATTGGAGCACGCAGTCCAGCAATGCTGTCTCAAGGCTATTGAGAGGGGAATGGTCCGATCCGCTCACGACATATCCGATGGTGGCTTAGCTGTTGCGCTGGCCGAATGCTGCGTGGCTGGGCCGGAGAAATCCCTCGGAGTGAGAGTCGAGCTGCCGGAAATGATGCGGCAGGACGCGCGCCTGTTTGGTGAATCGCAGTCGCGTATTATTGTGTCGATTAAGGAAGGAGACTTGAATCGTCTCACGGGGATCGCCGAAAGAGAGGGAGTGCCGGTACAGGTGCTCGGCGTGGTCGGGGGATCGCGTTTCATCATTCAGCCTCTGGTCCAGCTGGCGGTGGATGAGCTTCAGTCGATCTGGTCCAGTGGGCTAGAAAGGCGGCTTCAATAAATAAAAGAAATCAAAGGTACGGGGCTTATAAGGGTTGAAGGGAATCAGAATTTTAGATTTGAATCTAAAATCGGAAATCTAAAATCCAAAATGGGGAAGGGATAAGGGGTTAGAGAGGGATGTTCGACAAATTTCATGAGGAATGCGGCGTCGTTGGGGTTTACGGCCATCCCGAAGCGGCCAACATGGTCTATCTGTGCCTCTATGCCTTGCAACACCGCGGCCAGGAATCTTCGGGCATTGTGTCGTCGGACGGCGAGGTGCTCATATCCCATCGCCAAATGGGCCTCGTGGCTGACGTCTTCAAAGAGGATGTCATCAAACGGCTGGAGGGACCCAGCGCCATTGGGCACAACCGCTATTCCACTAGCGGACAGAGCCACCTAAAGAATGCTCAGCCGTTTGTCGTGGAATATGCGCTCGGGCCGATTGCGGTTTCGCACAACGGGAACCTCGTCAATGCCGGGATTTTGCGGGAGGAACTCGAGACTTCCGGCTCCATCTTTCAATCGACCTCGGACACCGAGGTTATCATCCACCTCATTGCGACCTCCAAGGAAGGGAGTCTCATGGGAAGGATCGTCGAGGCGTTGAGCCGCGTGCGAGGAGCCTATTCGCTTCTCTTCCTGACGGTAGATCGGATGATTGCAGCACGAGATCCCATGGGCTTTCGCCCGTTGGTCCTGGGAAGATTCAAAGGCAACGGCAGCGGGCGCGGCTATGTGGTCGCTTCGGAGACTTGCGCGCTTGACCTAATCGAGGCCGAGTATTTGCGCGAGGTCGAGCCCGGCGAGATCATTTCCTTCACCCCCAAGGGGATGGAATCCTTGAAGCCGTTCCCTCCTGTCCCTCATGCCAAGTGCATCTTTGAATATATCTACTTCTCGCGTCCGGACAGCAACTTGTACGGCCGCAATGTCCATCAAGTCAGAAAGGAGCTTGGCCGTCAACTCGCGCGGGAGAGCCCGGTGAAGGCAGATCTAGTGACTCCGGTTCCCGATTCCGGCGTCCCGGCGGCGATCGGTTATGCCGAAGAATCCGGCCTTCCTTTGGAGTTTGGCCTTATCCGCAATCATTACGTGGGGCGGACCTTCATCGAACCGCAGCAATCGATTCGCCACTTTGGGGTGAAGATCAAGCTCAATGCCCAACGCGAGGTGCTGGAGGGCAAAAGGGTGGTTGTTGTGGATGACTCAATCGTGCGCGGGACGACCAGTCGAAAGATCATCCGAATGCTCCGCGATGCAGGCGCCAGAGAGGTGCACATGAGAATCAGCTCGCCGCCGACCATCAGCCCCTGCTATTACGGCATTGATACCCCGACCCGCTCGGAGCTCATCGCCTCCTCCAGCTCCGTCGAGGAGATACGGAAATTCATCGAAGCGGACAGCCTTGCCTATCTCAGCCGAGAGGGGATGTACAGTTTTCTCGGCGGGCAAAGCCAGGGCTTTTGCGACGCCTGCTTTTCCGCAAACTACCCCATTCACTTCGAAGATGAAGGCCATACCCGCCAGCTCCACCTCTTTGAAGCCACCCAGCAGCGGTGAAGTACTAAGTAAGTTGACCGGAGAGAGGCGCGCGACGCACGTCGGCTGACAGTTGACGAGTTCCTATCTCTTGAGCAAACCTTTACCGGTGACCGCTATTTTTTCCGGAGCGTCTTTCCGCTCTTATGACTTGCTCGAACGGTCGCTGCTTAACAAGGTATAGGAATGGAGTGAGCGATCCAAAGGAGTTACGCCATGGCCACAGACCTCACGAGCCTGCTCAAAGACCTTGCCGAGTTCGGCAAGCGGAATGACGCTGTCACAACCGAGCGTTCGAAAAAGATGCTGAACATCACTCCCGAAACAGGAGAATTTCTTGAGTTGATCGTCAAAGCCGTCCGGGCGCGGTGCATTTTGGAAATCGGAACCTCGAACGGCTATTCCACTATCTGGCTGCTGAAGGGCGCTCGTGCTACGGGAGGCCATATCACGACTCTTGAAATGCAGTCTCATAAAATCGTTATGGCGACGGAGAACTTCCGCCGCGCTGGTGTTGCTGACCTAGTCGATCTAAGGCACACCGAAGCCGGGATCTTTCTTCTCTCAGAGAGTCAACTCTTCGATTTGATCTTTCTAGATTCGGAGCGAAACCAATATGTCGGTTGGTGGCCACGCCTGTCCGCGCTCATGGCGCCGGGTGGCCTTCTGATTGTAGACAACGCCACCTCTCACCCAGCTGAGATGGCCGATTTCATCGCCCTTGTTCGCGAATCGAAAGCTTTTATCACGAGCCTCGTACCGATCGGAAACGGTGAATTGCTTGCGTACAGAGAGCCGTGATTCTAGGAACACCTTCCTGAGGACGAGCCCGCATGCGAGGGGCTCCTGAATTCAGGCATTAGACTGTGAGCGAACCGCTTACGCTGATCAAAAACGGCTTGCGCTCGGGTTCCTCCGCGAGACAGCTGGAAAAACCCTAGGCAAGTTTAGGCCAAGGCAGGACGTTCTATGGACTGCCTTGGCCGTGATAACAAAATTTTGTGAGTGACGTCGACTACTTTAGATGCCGGCTGACCAGCTTGGTCATCTCGAACATGGTGACCTGTCTTTTGCCGCCGAAAACAGTCCTGAGCTTATCGTCGGCATTGATCATGGTCCTCTTCTTCTTGTCCTGAAGACCATTCCGCTTGATGTAAGCCCACAGTTTCTTGGTCACCTCAGTCCGAGGTATTGCCTTGTTTCCGACGACTGAAGACAAAGCACCGTCGGGCTGCACAGGTTTCATGAACGCAGCATTGGGTTTTCTTTTTCCCGCCATTATTTCCTCCTTAGGGAAAGTGATTTTTATTAGCTGCAGCTTATATCAGAGGCCGTATCCTTTTGCCAGCATTTTTTTATTTTTGCAGAGTGCGCAGCCTCTGGGTTTCCAGCCGGTCTAAGATGAGGTTCCCATTCTCCAGTCGCAGGGCTACGCCGTAGTCCGATATCGCCTTCTCGATCGAGACGTATCCCTGGCAGGCATCGTTCAAGACCTTCTCTGGGTGGCGACTGAAGGAATGCCCCATTCCGCCGCCGCCTGGTCTCTCGAGTCGGAGCAGGTCGGCCTTTCTTAGCATATAGTCGCCGAATCGCGACGGTAGTCTCCTTTCGTCGTTACGGCCCGGATTGATGATACAGGCCCCTTTTCCTCTTTGCCCCCGTCCTTCCCCCCAGGTGCGATCAAGTGCTTGTCCGTCCTCA
>VBLN01000409.1 GCA_005878685.1 Deltaproteobacteria bacterium
AGTGGCTTTCGCTCCGGGAAGACCAGGTCGCGCTTCCGGATGGAGGCACGAGCATTTACGGAGTTGTAACCTGCGGGGATTGCGTCGGCGTGCTTCCTTTTATCGATTCAACGACGGTTCTGCTGATCAAGCAATACCGTTACGTGGCAAAGCGGGTCACTTGGGAGATGCCAACTGGAGGTGTCCACCCTGGCGAGAGTATCGAGGCAGCGGCCCAGCGAGAACTCGGGGAAGAAACCGGACACCGGGCAGCTCGTCTTACCTGGCTCTCTACCTACCACACGAGCAAAAGCGTGATGGATGAAACAGCCCATCTTTTTTTAGGCGACGATCTGGTGAAGCTTGAACTCGATCCAGATGAGACAGAGTTCATCGAGGTCCGGCCATTTTCCTTTGAACAGGCTCTGGAGATGGTCCTAACCAACGAGATCTTAGACAGCATGACAGTGATCGCCGTGCTCCAAGCGGCTCGCAGGAAAGGCCTCTGATGCATCTAATCGCGTTTTTGGTCATAAGCCTGTCGGTGTTGCAGTTTTCCTCGCACCAGGTCTGGGCGGAGCCCGTATTTCCCGCACCCAATCGGCCGGTGGCGCAGATCATCTCGGCTGAGTATTCAGATGAAAAAACGCGCGACCTGCACCAAGAGGCGGAACGGGTCATGGATCTTCTAGGTATCGAGCCGGGTGTTCGCGTCGCGGACCTTGGCGCCGGCAGAGGCTATTACACAGTCAGACTCTCAGCTCGGCTTGGACCGGGCGCGACCATCTATGCAACTGATGTCAATGCCGATCACATAAAGGAGCTACAAGCGCGGTTGAAAAGCAAGGGGATAGGCGGTGTCAAGGTTGTTCTAAGTAGCCCGAACGACCCAACGTTACCTCCAGCCGCGATCGATGTTGCCCTCCTTGCGCATGTGTATCACGAAATCGAGAATCCCTATGAGTTTATGTACAGACTTCATCGCTCCCTCGCGCTCGGCGCGCGTGTGGGCATCGTGGATCTGGACCGGTCCACTGAGTCGCATGGTACCCCGCCCAAGCTCCTGCGCTGTGAGCTTGGGGCTCTGGGCTATCGCGAAGCGGCATTCCAGTATCTTAAACCGGCAGACGGATATCTCATGGTCTTCGTTCCACCTGCGGAACTACCATCTGTTGAATCAATCAGAGCGTGCAATAAGTGAGCGGATGAAAGCGAGTCGGGAACTTTGTAAGAGCGGAGGAGTTATAAAAAAGGAGGTGACCCATGGAAATGGGCCGTCGACCTATCGGGGAACTTTCTGCAGCCGAGATAAGAGAGCTTGTTCGGGAAAAATACTCTGAAGTGGTGCTTCATCCCGCCACGAAATATCGCTTCCGAGTCGGCCACCAATATGCCCTTGACCTGGGCTATCAGCAGAATGAGACAAAAGGACTGCCAAAAGTTTTAATGGAGTCTTTCACCGGAGTCTCTTCATATCTGGCGCGTTTTCAAGAATTCCAACCAGGTGAGACTGTCTTAGAGTTAGGCTCCGGAGGAGGACTGGATACCGCCCTTCTGGCGCGGAAAGTGGGCTGCTCAGGAAAGGTCATTGGCTTGGATCTCTCCCTAGCTATGCTTCAGAGAGCAGCTCCAGGCTCGAAGCAGGCAGGGATTTCGCAGGTCTACTTCAATCAAGCTTTGGCAGAAGAACTTCCTGTTGCATCCGGCTCGGTGGACTGGGTTGTTAGTAACGGTATATTCAACCTTTCCTCGGAAAAGGAGAGAATCCTAGAAGAAATCCATCGGGTCCTCAGGCCTGGAGGGCGAGTTCTTTGCTCCGAGATCGTCCTGCAGCGACAGCCAACTATCGAAGAGCGCCTTAATGAGGATGACTGGTTCAAGTGAATTGCCGGCGCTTTGTCAGAAAAGTCTTTTCTGACCAAGTTCGTCGACGCCGGATTTACCCGCGTTGAGGTTCTAGAGATATCTGAAAATAAGCGGACCCGAAACCCTGAAGCCTACGTCCTCACCTTGAGCGCCAAGAAGGCTGCGGTTGATCTCCGCGCGCCGCTTAGGAAAATCCAAAAGCAAATTATTATAGATCGGGAAGGCGCTGCTGAGAGTCTGCGAGAGCTCTGGATCTTCCCGGTGGCGCCCGAGACCTGCAACCTGGCTTGCACCCATTGTCTTTACGCCGCCTCGCCGAAAACGCGCAATCCCTACCGCCTTTCGAGAGACGAACTTTCCAGGCTGCTCGCTCAAGTGGAAGCCGTAGGCGCTAAGCCTCACTTCCTTTTTACCGGCGGAGAACCGACCCTTCACCCGGAACTGTACGATTTCTTAGATACCGTTGACGACAAGGGCTACTCATTCCAGCTCATGACCAACGGCACCCGTATCCAAAAGGAGACCGCGACTCGTTTGTCGAAGATGCCTCACTTGACCAAAGTGCAGATCTCTCTCGAATCTGCGGATCCAAAGATTAACGACTCCATCTATGGCGTTGGACTTTACAAGCGGGCTCTTGGCGCGGTGGACTCCCTCAGAGAAAAAGGAGTTCCAGTGACGTTGGCCGCAACACCGATGGAGAGTAATCAA
>VBLN01000410.1:0-2611 GCA_005878685.1 Deltaproteobacteria bacterium
TAATGGGCGTCCCCAAAATCGGACTCCCCGGCTTCCAGCCCATGTGCTCGTAGGCCTTCTTGGCCCCTTCCGGGTCAGAAAACTCCTCCGGCAATGGCAGCTTTTCCGAAATACCCACAGCCTGTCCCGGATTGATCCCCCAAGTGACCGTGGGCTCGATCTTCGAGCCATTCATATTGACCATGTCGTCATAGCTGGCATCAGGATCCGACGCGATCGATTTCCAGTATGCGACGGCCCGCTCAAAGCCCGCTCCTTTGGGAACAAACGCCCTACCCTTGAGAAACTCAAAGGTCGTCGCATCCGGGTTAACATATCCGACCAAAGCGCCTCCTTCGATGCTCATGTTGCAGATCGTCATACGCTCTTCCATGCTCATCTTGTCGACGATCGAGCCGCCATATTCATAGGCAAAGCCCTTCCCACCAGCTACACCGAGCTTTCGGATAATGTTAAGAATGACATCCTTGGCGTAAACACCTTCTGAAAGCGACCCGTTGACGTTGATCCTGCGCACCTTCAGCTTATCGATCGCCAAGGTTTGCGTGGCCAGCACATCACGGACCTGGCTTGTCCCAATGCCGAAAGCCAGCGTCCCGAATGCTCCATGCGTGCTGGTGTGACTGTCGCCGCACGCCAGGGTCATGCCTGGCTGCGTTAAGCCTAGCTGAGGTCCGATCACGTGAACGATGCCCTGGTTTTCGCTATGCAATCCAAAGAATTCAATTCCGAACTCGCTGACATTCTTTTCCAGCGCCTGGATCAGCTCCTCGGCCTGGGAGTCCATGAACGGGCGAGTCCGCATGTCCGTTGGAACAATGTGATCCACGGTCGCATAGGTTCTCTCCGGGAAAGCCACGTCTAGCCCTTTCTCGCGCAACATATCGAACGCCGGAGCCGTGGTAATCTCGTGGATTAAATGA
The DNA here is from genome assembly GCA_005878685.1 of Deltaproteobacteria bacterium. Lineage (GTDB taxonomy): Bacteria > Desulfobacterota > Binatia > UBA9968 > UBA9968 > DP-36. The sequence continues at coordinate 924 of VBLN01000410.1, forward strand.
AGACCTATGAAAAGCTGCGTCTGGCCTGTTGGAAGAACGTCAACAGTGTGGGACTCCCAAATCTTGTCGTAAAGCGTGCGCCGAGAACTCTGAGCCATGCTAAAATTTCTCCTGAAAAGAAATCATATCTGGCCAACCGACAGAGCGCAAGCGCACACGCAGTTCAAGGGTTTAAGGGATAAAGAGTTAAAGGGTCAAACCCCTTCAACCCTTAAACCTTTTAACGTCTCAACGTTCCCCGAGGTTTTTCTCAGGCTTGCTGGTTATAGATCCAACGTCCCGGATCTTTCGCATATTCTTCGTAAGAGCCGGGGCAAGTAATGCCTGGGATCTGTGGTATCCAGTCTTCTTTCAGCAGCTCATCCGGATCGCCGTATTTTTGCGCGAGCTCGCGCACCTCGGGATTGTCCAACGCCGTTAACCGACCGTTTCGGATGACGGTGTGCTCTCTGCCGTCTTTGGCCGTCACCACCAACGTGGGCAAAAGCAGATGGATGTGCAGGTGGCCGTAAAGAAGCCCTCGCTCGCCAGCCCACTTCTCTTCCGGCGCGCGCCAAAGCGTGCCGAACCCCATGTGGATTACGCCGGAGCGACGCCGCTCCCATTCGAATCCGCCCGAAGAATGGCGTTCAATACGACTGGGGCGTAGGATTTTGGGGTTGGTACCGATTGCCGCCTCCCAGAGATAAAACAGCCCTGGCCGCGGGAAGCAAGGATATTGAGTGTGCCTGCTCTCTTCAAGCAGATCGCGCCAGGCATCTCCGTAAGCGTCTCCTCCGACCACCTTGATAATTTGCCCGGCTTCCAACTCAACCTTGACTTGCGGAAAAGCCTTCGAAAAGTGGCTTGTCGTCCCAGCGACGACACCCGCCGCGTTTTCCTCGGCGACGAGAGGGGGCACCGGATGACTGAAGAGGTGCCCGTTCCGAGGCGTGGCAGAGAAGCCATAGCGGCTCCCATCGTAGTATTTTTCCCAGTAAGTCCAGGAGATATCGGTTCCTTCGGGATCGGTCAATCGGGCCTTCCCACCGCGCCCTTTTTCCCAGATCGGATCCCAGGTTTTTTTGTTAATGAGCAGATGCAGATTCAACGGATAGGTCGTTGAGCGCTGCAAAAAATGTTCGGTCCGAAGCCATGGAATTTGCTCATAGCGGTGCGCGGTTTTAGGAACGGGGCCTCCTTTTCCGTGAATGAGCAAATCATATCCGCGTCGGGCGGCAAAGTCCTCGATGAAAGGGAGCCCCTCCCACCGCCGGGGATTTTTTTCCCAAAGCTCTCTGCGCATGATGACACGCACCTCATCGAGAAAATCGAACTCTCTGTCCGGATCCCCCGTGTCGATGAAGAGGAGATCGACGTGCGCCCCTTTTTCTCTGAGCCCTTGAGCGACCGCCTGAGGAACGGCTGGGTCGTATTCTCGGTCTACGGCGATCAGCACTTTGTTTCCTGCCGTGGTATTCCCATACCCGACGAAGCCGACGTGACTCTCGCGATTCTCCCGCCATCCGGCCAGCGCGTGAGCGTAGGGCATGAGCTTCGATAGATCTAAAGTCTGCAGCCCCGGGCCGCTTGTCCCGGCGCCTCCACCACCAGGCGCAGTGCTTATTCCTACTTCATCGGCGACATCACACATGACAATATTCCTTCTAGTCTCGATTTTCCTTGAGACTCATTGACTTAAAGCCCGA
>VBLN01000410.1:2725-3646 GCA_005878685.1 Deltaproteobacteria bacterium
TTGTTCCTGATGTAATATTCGGCGCCTACCTTTCCGTAGGGAGGCTTCACCCCTAGCTCTTTGGCAAGAAAATCTGCGGTCTGATCCGGGCTCTCGTAGATCCAGCGCAAGCTCCGAATGTGAGCCTTAATGAACTTGACAACGGTTGAACGATTTCGCTCGGCCCAGGCAGGACTCACGTTGACGGCATTGAATTGATAATGGGAGATGACCTCCGTGGTGTCGCCGAGCTTGTTGAGTCCTCGGTCGATCGCCATGTCTCCGAACGGAATCCCCAGAATACCCGCTGCGATCGCGCCGCTCTCCAACGCGGTCAAACGCGCCGGCGTGCCGCCTGAGATGATAACCATATTGAAGTCACGCGGATGTTGCAGCCCCTTCGTTTTAAGATAGCTCACAAGAATCGAGGTCGCACCACCGGTCAGACTCGCCACACCGATCCTGGTTCCTTTGAGGATGAATTCGATATGCTCTACGAAGAATCCGCCGACGACCCTAAGATGCTTACTCTGGCGATGCACTGTCAGATGGCGTTTCCGGCGACCGGCAAGGTTTACGACGAGGCGATCAAATATGCAAAGTCATTCCCGGACGTTTGGTTCGCGAGGAGGATCGATATTGTCCGATAAGTGCTGGATCACTGTCTGGGACGCTAATGGGAAGGAGGATGAGGGTATGACAGAGAAAGCTCTACGCCTTCTCGCGGTCTTGCTCGCTGCGCTTTTCGTATTCGCTGGCGCGGCTGCCGCTGAATCCATCAAGGTTGGCTTTATCTCGCGCGATCTCAACTACCTCCCTTTCTTTGTGGGTCAAAAGAAGGGATTCTATGCCGCCGAGGGTCTGCAGATTGATCTCGTTTTCATCGGTCGGCCCGATCTTCAACTACAGGCCGTAGTTGCCGGCGAACTCCATTTTGCCAAT
>VBLN01000004.1 GCA_005878685.1 Deltaproteobacteria bacterium
GAGGTGATCATCGTCGACGAATTCACGGGGAGGCTCATGCCTGGCCGTCGCTGGTCGGACGGACTTCATCAGGCCATAGAAGCGAAGGAAGCGGTGCGGATTCGCGAGGAGAACCAAACCTTGGCGACCATCACCATTCAGAACTACTTCCGCATGTATAAGAAGCTGGCCGGCATGACGGGGACCGCGGACACCGAGGCGACCGAATTCAAAAAAATCTACAAGCTCGACGTCGTTGTGATCCCGACGCATCGGACGATGATCCGGATTGATAACCCGGATGTCGTCTACCGGAGCGAGACAGAAAAATTCGATGCCGTAGTGCAGGAGATCGCTGCCTGTCACGAAAGGGGTCAACCCGCATTAGTCGGTACGACCTCGGTCGAAAAGTCAGAGCGCCTCTCCCGGATGCTCAAGAAGCAAGGCATCAGGCACAACGTCCTTGCTCAGGCCGGAAGATTCGCGGCGGTGACCATTGCCACCAACATGGCGGGGCGCGGAACCGACATCCTGTTAGGCGGGAATCCAGAGTTTCTGGCTCGTTCCGACATGGAGCATGAATGGATCAGTCGAGCCTCCAATCTTCCCTTCCAAGGAGTCACAAGATACGAGGACGCGCTGAGAGAGCTGAGGGAAAAATCTGAAGAAAAGATTCAGCGGGCCGAGGCGAGTTATCGCAAACAGGTGGAGGTGTACGAGCAGCAGCGGGCGGACGCGCTCAAGAAATCTACGGAGAGCCAACGGCGTCTGCGGGAGCTTTCTCCTTTTCGTGCGGTCAGGCAACAATACGAAGATCTGTCCGCCACGGAATTGATTGAAGCCTTGCACGAGTTGCGCAATATCCCTGAAGGTTATCTGCGAGCGAAGGAGAGCTTGGAGTCCTCTCTTGCCGAAGCGGGCCGATCTGACCAGGCGGAAGTCCTTCAAGCGTTCGAGGAAGCCCGCGCGGCCTTTGGCGAATATCTGACGCGTTGGCAAGAAGGGGACGGGAAGAGGCAGGAGCTTATGGAGGCCTTGGATGAGAAGAGGCGTAACTACGAGCAGAGGATTAACGACTATGAGTTTGCGGTGACGAACGCGCTCTTGTCCCAGGGAGATCAGGCCCAGATCGTGGCTGAATACCAAGAGGCCTACAAAGCATTTGAAGAGGCCGAGGCCCGTTGCGAGGAGCTTCGCCGTCCCTATGAAGAGACGATCCGTGAGGCGCAGAGGGATTACGAGTCTAAAAGACAGGAGTATGTGCGCGCCGTCGAAGAGATCCGGGAAAAGCTGGAAAAGGCTCCGGAAGCGTATAGACAGCGGTACGAGGAGATCTTGGAGAGCTATAAGAAGGTGTGCGCGGAGGAGCGGGAGAAGGTAATCGGTGCAGGAGGGCTCCACATTGTGGGAACGGAGCGCCATGAGAGCCGAAGGATCGACAATCAGCTGCGTGGTCGGTCCGGGCGCCAGGGCGATCCGGGCTCATCCCGCTTTTATCTCTCTCTGGAAGATGATCTCATGCGCATTTTCGGCGCCGACCGAATCCAGGGAATCATGAACCGGTTGGGCATGGAAGAGGGCGTTCCGATCGAGCATCGGCTGGTTACCCGGGCCATCGAGAACGCGCAGAAGAAGGTCGAAGCCCATAACTTTGATATCCGGAAACATCTTCTGGAATACGACGATGTCATGAACAAGCAGCGTGAAGTTATCTACCATCAGCGCAGGGAGGTTCTGAAGGGCGATAACCTTAAAGAGGAAGTTTTGGAGATGGCACGAGGATTGGCGGAAGAGATTGCGGAGCGCTATGGGGACAAAAACCTTCATCCTGCGGACTGGGATTTAAAAGCGCTCAATGAGTCACTCTTTCACCAATTCAATTTCCGCCTCGATCTCAAGACCAAGGAGCAGGAGGATTTAACTCCGGAGAGATTAGAAGAGATAGTTTGGGAGCGGGTGGCGCAGACTTACGATAAGAAAGAGGAGCGGTTTGGTCCACCGATGCTCCGGCAGTTGGAAAAAATCATCATGCTTCAGACGATCGACAGTCTCTGGAAAGACCATCTCTTCAATATGGATCACCTGAAAGAGGGAATTGGTCTGCGCGGTTATGGACAGAAGAACCCTTTGCAGGAGTATCAGAAAGAGGGGTTTGAGATGTTTGAGGAGATGGTCCATCAGATTCAAGCGGATGTCGTGCAGAAGCTCTTTACTATTGAGGTGGCGCGTGAGGGCGTGATGGAAGAGATGGAAATTCAGCGCGGTCCGCAAAGAATGGTCTTGAGTCATGGCGATGGCGGAGAGGCAGCCCGTGTAAATCCGGTCAAACGCCAAGGAAGCAAGGTAGGCAGAAACGACCCTTGCCCCTGCGGTAGCGGAAAGAAATACAAGAGGTGCTGCGGCAAGTAACTAACTAAGGGGAGAAGGGGCCTTCCCCTCAGAGCGGGAGGCGATAGGCCTCTAATTATCTGTCCTTTTCTCACGTAACCTGATCTGTCTGTCATCTCAGACAAAGTAATGTGACGAGCGCCTCCCTTCCTTCGGGCCAGGCCCCTTTACTTGGGAGAAAGGCAGGGAACAGCAAGTCAAGTCGGGGAGTTCTATGGCGAGGGTTACAGTTCCCGGGTTCAAATTTGCGGGTATTGCCTGCGGCATTAAAAAAAGCCGGAAGAAGGACTTAGCTGTGATATTTTCCGAGCGGCCAGCTACGGCGGCTGCCCTTTTCACCACAAATAGAGTTAAGGCGGCTCCGGTCTTGGTTGGGTTGAAGCGGATGAAACGCGGAGTTCTCCAGGCTGTAGTCGTCAATAGCGGCAACGCTAACGCATGCACAGGCAGCCAAGGTCTCGGTGATGCGGAAGCCGCGTGTCGGGAGGCGGGTTTGCGGTTAAGGATCGAACCTAAACTCGTTTTTCCCTCCTCCACTGGAGTGATTGGAATTCCTCTTCCTACGGAAAAGATGAGAAGAGGCATTCAAGAGGCCGCCAAGAAGCTTTCGCTAAAATCCTTTCTGCATGCGGCAGAGGCGATTCTGACGACGGATCGGTTTGTCAAGGTCGCGACAGCCTCTTGTCTCTTGAAAGGAAGAAGGGTGGTGATTGCAGGGATGGCCAAGGGGGCAGGGATGATCGCTCCAAACTTGGCGACCATGCTCGTCTACATTCTCACCGATGCTGCAGTGGAACGGCGTTGCCTCGACGCAATTCTACGTCGATCTGCCGAAGAGACCTTCAACCGCATCACGGTCGATGGAGATATGAGCACGAATGATACGGTGCTTTTCCTGGCGAATGGATTTGCCGGGAACTCACCGGTGAGGCGGGGGAGCAGGGAAGAAAGGGTATTGGGGCAGGCGACTCAGAGGGTGATGAAGGAACTCGCCGTCAAGTTGGTCGGGGATGGCGAGGGAACGACCAAGGTTGCTGAGATTCGAGTAGACGGCTCTCGCTCGGTAGCTGAAGCGAAAAAGGTGGCGTTTGCCGTCGCCAACTCGAAGCTGGTCAAGACCGCTTTTTTTGGCGCAGACCCAAACTTCGGCCGGATCATGGCGGCTATCGGCTATGCCGGCGTTGGCATTCAGCCGGAGAGAATAGATGTTTCATTTGACGGGGTTATAGTTGTGAGCAAGGGCGTTGGAATCAATTCGACGGAGAGAGCTGCCGCCAGGGTTTTAAGACGGCCGTCATTCACTGTGAGAATTCACTTGCATCACGGAAAACGGTTCGCCTCTGTATGGACCTCGGATCTTGGTTACGAGTATATCCGGATCAATTCGGCTTATAGGACCTGATGCTCCCTTCCTTGACCGCCGAATGAGACGCCAACTTTGTTCCCATCTGCGTCTTTTTGCACAGTACAACTGGCTAAAACAAAAAAAGTCATCTCTAAGAAGTCAAAAACAGCAAGGGGTAACTGGCTTTACACCAGTTACCCCTTGCGTACAAACTTTGAAGCCCTTTGGCGGTAGCTACTTCACCAACACGGGTTTACCAGCTTGTATTCCGAACAGCGGCCCGTCAGAAGCACCACGAGGGGTAAAATCAGGGTTGCTTCAACTAACGTCTGGCCGTTGTTTCTGAATAAGCCTCTAATTTGCTTCCATGAAAGCATTGAATCCGACAGCTACAGTTTTGATGACCCAATTTGAGGGAAGCTGCCTCCAAGCTAGCGTGATAGCAGTGGTGCTTACATCCCCTTCCCTAAGTCGTTGGATCCCCGATCAGCCCAGATTGGATTGACGATTCCTTGCTTGCCGTCTGGTCGTGCGCCACTTTGTCCCTATGGTTTCCTGCTCCCAACTTGATAATTTTATCCTGGAATTCGTCCAATCCTTTGGTTGCGTTTCTCGTGTCGACTGCCACCTTGGCCGATCTAAGAATGTCCTGGAGATTGTACGAGTCGTGATTGGTCAAAATGACAACGCAGTCCTGAGATTTGATCAGAGCCGGGGATAGTTCTACAGACTCCAAAACCTTTCCTCCGAGGTTCAGCCTTGGCACCATGGGATCGTTATACGAGATGCGCGCGCCTTTCGCCTTCAAAATCTGCATCACGTCGATAGCCGGAGATTCCCGACAATCATTGACCCCCTTTTTATAGGCCACCCCAAGGATGAGGACTTTCGCTCCCCTGACGCTCTTTTCAAGCCGGTTTAATGCCTCGGTCACTAGACCGCCAACTACGGAAGGCATCATGCCGTTGATCTCGGCCGCTAGGGCGATGAATCGTGCCTGAAAATTGAGCGCCTTGAGCTTCCAGGCTAAATAGTGAGGATCAATAGGAATGCAGTGGCCTCCCAGGCCAGGGCCCGGATAAAAGGGGATGAAACCGAAAGGTTTGGTAGCCGCCGCGTCGATGACCTCGTAGACGTCGACGCCTAGTAAATCACACATGAGAGCCATTTCGTTGACCATGCCAATATTGATGCTCCGGAAGGTATTTTCGAGCAGCTTAACCATCTCGGCGCACTTTGGGCTCGACACGGGCACGACTCGCTCCGTGAATTGCGAGTAAAAGATTTTGACCAACTCCTTGCACCTACTCGTAACCCCGCCGACGACTTTAGGTGTGTTATGTGTGGTGAAGCTCTTGTTTCCAGGGTCAATTCTCTCTGGAGAAAAGGCCAGGAAAAAGTCTTTCCCTACCTTGAGGCCTGTTGATTCGAGCTCGGGAAGAATCAGCTCCTCGGTCGTGCCGGGATAAGTTGTGCTCTCCAGGACAATGAGTTGGTCTGGCCGAAGTTGCTTCTTAATCTCCTCCGTGGCCCCAAGAATAAACGAGATATCCGGGTCTCTGCTCTTGCTGAGAGGAGTAGGCACGCAGATGCTAATGGTATCCGCCTTCCGCAGCACAGTAAAATCGCTCGTGGGATAAAATTTCTTTTTCCGCAAAGCGTCTTGGATAATTTTGTCGGGGACATCGCTGATATAGGATTTTCCATCCTCGAGACTTCTTATCTTTTTCTTGTCAATGTCAACGCCGATTACGGTGAAGCCGGCATTCACCATCTCTAGGGCCAAGGGAAGGCCAACGTATCCGAGCCCGATCACCGCTGTGGTCGCTGTATGCTCTTCTAGTTTATCTTTGAGTGTCGTCAACTTGAGTTACCTCCGTTTCCCGTCAATGGTCTTGGTCCGCTTGCCATGTTTGTTGTCCCTTCGCGCTTTGACGCCCTGGGCCCAATCTCTTGAATTCTCCGATATCAATCTCGTACTTGGCAATGAGCTCATAAAGATTCACTCGGCTGATCCCGAGGTCTTTTGCCGCTCGACTGATGATGCCTTCGTTCTTTAGCAGAGCCCTTCGCACATAGTCGGCCTCCATAGCTTTCCTGGCGTATTTCAGATTCACGTCATGATTCGGTCGGTCCAGACTAAACCCCAGGTCATTTGGGCTTAGGATGGAGTGGGTAGACAAGACTACCGCCCGGTTGATTAGATTTTCCAGCTCTCGGACGTTGCCGGGCCACGAATAAGCCATGAGCTTTTTTTCTGCGCCGGCGGAAAGGGAAATGAGGGGCCTGTGGTGCTCTCCGCAATGTTTCTGCAAAAAGTGCCGGGCCAGCGGAACGATATCTTCCTTTCTCTCACGAAGCGGCGGGATGGTCAACGGAACTACTTTCAACCGGTAGTATAGATCTTCACGAAAGGCGCGGTTCTCCACGTCCTTTTTAAGATCTCGATTGGTAGCAGCGAGGATTCGGACATCTAATTCGATCGGCTGGTTGCCGCCGACCCTCTCGATCTTTCGATCCTGGAGAAAGCGGAGCAGTTTGACCTGCAAGGGCGGAACAAGCTCTCCAATCTCGTCGAGGAAAAGCGTTCCCTTGTGGGCCAACTCAAACTTTCCCTTCTTTTGGATGTAGGCTCCCGAGAAGGCGCCCTTCTCATGGCCGAAGAGTTCGCTTTCCAATAGAGCCTCGGGAATAGCTCCACAGTTGACGACAATAAAGGGGTTACCTTTTCTCAAGCTTCTCTGATGAATCGCCTGGGCGACGAGTTCCTTCCCAGTGCCGCTATCCCCACAGATCAATACGGAAATATCAGACAGCGCCACACGCTCGATGAAGTGATAAACCTGCTGGATGCTCTTGGAGACTCCCACAAGACCGTAAAGACCCGACCCCGAGCTGGAATAGGTGGATTGCAGTCGTTTCTGCAGTTGGTGGATGTAGAGGGCACGTCTAATCATGACTTTCATTTCGTCTAAGATAATCGGTTTCGGGTAATAATCAAACGCCCCCAGTCGTACCACCTGCAAGGCATGGGCGTCGTTGTTATTGCCGCTGACAATGATCACGCGTGTCAACGGATCTTGCGCCAGCATTTGTTCTAAGAGACGCAGCCCGCCGAGGTCCGCCGGACTTTGAGGGTCCAACGAAAGATCCGAAATGACGACCGGGGGTTTCTCTCCGCGAAAGATTGTCAACGCTTCGTGTTCGTTGCAGGCGGTGAGGACCTGGTAGTCCTTCTCAAGGGCCCGCTGCATCTCTTTCACAATCTCTTTTGCGTCATCAACAATGAGAATTTTGGATTTCACAAAGCTTCGCTTGTCCTTTATCTATTCAGAAGTATGATTTCCGTGGATTTCAACGATAGAACGGGAGAGGAGGCCTGTTGACAAATGGATGTTTCAAAAGTTGCTCAGTCAAAGCAATCTTAACGGTTCCGTAACAATGATTTAGCAGTCAGCGAGTATCTTAGTGTAAACAATCCTGACAGCCGGCTTGACTTTCTGGACCATTAATGGCACAAAGTTTAACTTGAAGTTTCTGGCCGAGAAACTGGGGAGCATAGGAGTGGCTAGTTCAACAGCAAGGCTTTCTGTTGCTCGCAGTCCATCCGCTGGTGCAGAAGGGTTGGATCCATTGGCTGCCTCTTCTATAGGACGTGGAGATTCGAATTCCCTAGACGAAGCATCGCGGGAAATATCCCTCGACTCTTTCCCCTGCGTTCTTTATGAGTGTAACCGCTCTATGGAGTTGACGTTTATTACCAGCAACATTTTCGAACTCATAGGTTTTGAGGCAGGAGAACTGATTGGCAACCGGGCTTTTTGGGATGAAAGAATAATTGCGGATGATCTTGTGCTGGTTCGGCAGAAGCTCGGCGAACTCAAGAACCTTAAATCGATCTCTATGACGCATCGCCTTCTGGATCGGAGAGGGTTGCCGGTATGGGTCAGTCATAGTCTTCAAAGCCTTCCCAAGGCAGGCGGCGATGTCTTGCGCGGCTGCCTTTTGAGAAGTGGCAAAGAGGCTGCGGTCCAGGAGTCAGGTCAGGGTGCCGTAGATCTCTTCGTACACAAGATCGGCAATCATTTTCAGCTTTTAAGGCTCGTGATTAGTTCTTTGAAAAAAGTTTTGCCTGAATCGAGAGAGACCGAGGTTCTTAATCAGACAGTTGACAGTGCTATCGAACTTGCCCGTAGTTTTTCGGACTACAATCAGGCGCCGTCATCCTGGTTGGGGACGGTGGGCATGATCGACGTCGTGGAGGCGGGGTCGGCACGATTAAAGCCAGAATTTCTGGAAAAAGGTGTGTTATTTGAAAATCAAATTGACCCTTCTGTTCGAGAAGTATCAGTCGCCGGAGATCCGTTCCTACTTGAGTTGGCTGTAAGCTATATTCTGCAGAATGCTTTAGAGGCTACACCGAAGGGGGGGACAGTAACCCTTCGTGCTAAGGCCGAGTCTAAAACGAGCGCGGTTCCTGTTGTTAAGATTAGCATCATTGATTCGGGATGTGGTATCGAAGGAAAAAATGTGGAGCGCATTTTGTCTCCATTCTTTACCACAAGAGAGGGCCATTACGGCTTGGGGTTAAGCACAGCGCATCGCTTTATAACAATGCACTCGGGTCTTATACAGGTCAGGAGCATCGTTAACGAAGGCACGGAAGTAAAGATTGCGCTCCCCGCGGTCGCCCTGAAAAATCCGTCTCGGGGGTAATTATGCACCGCCTATTCGGCGCTCAGTGTTAGTTTTACCTACCTGCTCTATTCCGTATGTACAGTATCCTGATTGTTGAAGATCACGATCTCCTTAGGGAGCAACTGGGCCGCTTCTACGAACAGGAGGGTTACCGGGTTACACTGGCCGCCTCCGGGGAAAAAGCAATAGAAAAACTCTCAAAGGAGGTGTTTGCTATTGTAGTCTCTGATGTAAAAATGCCCGGAATGGACGGCTTCCAGCTTACCCGGCACATCCGCGAAAATTATCCTGAGACCGACGTGATTCTAGTGACTGCCTTTGGCAACGTGAAAGAGGCGGTGCAAGCAATGAAGCTGGGGGCGAGTGACTACATTACCAAACCTGTCGAACCTGAGGCCATCCGCTTCGTGAGCGAGAAGCTTATCGAGAAAAGACGACTTTTGGAAGAAGTTCGGGAGTTGCGACAGATTGTCAAGGAGGAATATGTCAAGGAGGAATACGTCCTTGAAAACATAGTCGGCAAGAGTCCCAAAGTGCTGAAAGTCTTTGAACTCATTAAGGCTTTGGCGGAGACAGACTCCGGAGTATTGGTTACGGGAGAAACTGGGACGGGAAAGGAATTGGTTGCTCGGGCCATTCATAACTTAAGCAGACGAAAGGGTCGCCAGTTTGTCGCCATCAACTGCGGCGCATTTCCGGACACGCTTTTGGAGAGCGAACTCTTCGGCTATGAAAAAGGAGCCTTCACGGGGGCCATCAACAGTCGTGCAGGCAAAATTGAGCTTGCGGATAACGGCACGCTTTTTCTGGACGAGGTCGAGAGCATTACTCTCCCGATGCAGATCAAGCTCCTGCGAGTCCTCCAAGAGCGAGAAGTTGAGCGGCTTGGCGGAAATCGGAAAGTCAAGATTAATATGCGTGTCATTGCGGCGACGAATGTCGACCTCTCCCTTTCCTTGGCTCGTGGTACGCTGCGGGAGGATTTTTATTATCGCATCAATATTATTCCGGTCCATATCCCGCCGCTGCGTGAACGGCTGGAAGATCTTCCGCTCCTGGTTGAACATATTCTTCGCCACCATTCTTTCGCGCGAGAGAAAAAGATCCAAAACGTCTCGCCTAAAGTGTTCGATCAGATGCTGGCTTATCATTGGCCTGGTAACGTCCGGGAGCTCGAAAATATCCTGGAACGCGCCATTGTCAAGTGCCCCGGGGGAACAATTGACGAAGTGGACCTGCCAGCGCCACCTCGTTCGGCTCCCGATATGCCGTTTCGTAGCAATGGAGAAGTTGGCGTTTCATTAAAGCAATGGGTGTTAAAAAGCGAAAAGGATTATTTGCGGGGACTCTTGATTAAGCACAAGGGACGCATTGGAGCCACGGCAAAAGAGGCAAAAGTAGATGACAAAACCCTCTATCGAAAGATGAGGAGGCACGGATTAGATAAGGAATCCTTCAAACCCTCCGCGTAAGTGATACTTTTGATCTCTCTTCGACTTTCCTTAAGCTTGAGAGTTCCTATTGACTTTTGCCAGCGATTTCTCCGACCCTATCCTGTTGTTCAGCGGACGGCTTTGATTCATTGAGATGTCTATACGTTTGGTAAAGTCCTTGTTCAAATTCAGTGTGAACTTTGTAACCCAGGACTCTTCTGGCCTTGGAAATATCAGCCAACGTATGACGGACA
>VBLN01000414.1 GCA_005878685.1 Deltaproteobacteria bacterium
ACTGAGAAGTTCCTGACCAACAATCCGAATACCATCTACGCATTTAGTAAAGCGATGGCTGAGGGAGTGGTTCTGGCGAGAAAGGATAGCGCGGGGGCAAAAAGAGCGATCGGCAAATACGTCAAGGTCGATGATCCGAAGACACTTGACGCCGCCTATGACGCCTACGCGCCTTATTTCGAGATGAGCCTTGCCGTGCGCGATCAAGTGGTCCGGGCCGAGTTGGGTTATCTCAATGAAAAAGAGTTTCCCCAGGCAAAGAACGCCAATTCAAGAGACTATTTTGACAACTCGTTCGTCGAGAACTTAGACCGGTCAGGGTTCTTCGCGACGATCGGCTTGGTCAGACAAAAGTGACGGTCATCGATTTTTACAGTTAGAGCTTCGGGCCTTCCTTTCTAGACGATCTCGGCAGAATGGCGCCATTCGTTTCCGCAGCGGATGGTCACTCCGTCTGACGCTGTAGTTGCTTCACGCTCTTGGTTAATTCTATCGCCTTTGATACTTTCCAAACGACAACGGCGATTGGAGGTGTCCGATGAAAGAGACTTTGGTGGCACTGATCACGATCATTTTTCTTTTCTGCGGTTCCGCTCGCGCCGCCGATAAGATCAGAGTCGGCGTTCCTCAACAAGTGGTTCATTGGATGGTTTTTCCCTTGGCGCAGAAGAAAGGCTTCTTTAAAGAGGAGGGGTTCGACGCGGAGATCGTCCGCATCACCGGACCTTCCGGGAGGTCGGCTTTGGTCAGCGGTGAAATCGATTATTACACGACCATTGCCTTCATGATCCAGTCACAAATCTTGGGGCTGCCGGCCAAGCTCATGGCCGCTTACGTGACCTGTCCTCCTTTCGTGCTGATGTCGCGGCCTGAATTCAAATCGGGTCAGGATTTGAAGGGAAAAACGGTGGGGATCGGCGCTCCGCCCGGGAGTTCGCCGGACATCATTGCGAGGCTGGCGCTCAGACATCTCGGCTTGAACGCGGAAAAAGATGTGAAGTTTGTTTTTCTCAACTCTCACGAAAGAACTTTCCTCGCGCTCGAACAGGGGCTGTTCGCCGCTGGGTTGATTCCACCGCCGTTCGATTACCAGGGAAAAAAGCTTGGGCTCAATTCCCTCGTGCGGGCCGACGAATTTTTCACCTACCCGGAAGACGGCATCATCGCCAGTCTAAAGAAGATCAAAGAAAAGCCCGATGAAATAAAGCACGTGATCCGGGCCGGCATCAAGGCCAACCGCTATATTCGCACCGAGCGGGAAGGAACGATTCAATTCCTGATGGAATGGCAGAAAGTCAATCGCGACACGGCTACCGCCAATTATGACGGCGCGGTGCGGGTTTTTAACGATGATGGTTCGGTGCCGGAAGCCGGGCTCCGGCTGATCATCGATGAGGCAAAAAAGACCGCCAAAGTGGAACGCGAAGTTTCTCTCAATGATGTCGCGGATCTCTCGATTCTAAGAGAAGCGCAAAAAGAACTCGGAATTAAGGGAAGATAACAGCTCTTGATAGAGTCCGATGGTCGGATAGTACCGCTAGGTCCGTGATTCACGCCACGCGTTTCCGCGGAAGACTTGTCTCCTCTTGCGCTCTGAAAGATCCGACCGCTGGTGCGCTTCTCTGCGCCTGATGCCTGCCTGCGCGATCTCTGGCATTCTCCAGCGACGCTGCGCTCGTTGTATTTGCGCAATTGCGCAAATACGCAACTATCACCGTGACGGTGAGGCTGAATCGAAAGGACCGCAGGCTTGGATAAATCGGCAGAAAGAGATAGGGTTTGTTCGGAAACACGCTTGACATAATTTGAACTTAGGCTACGGCCATTTCACAATACTTCGGATTCCGTGATGGGGCTCGATAAAAGGAGGATTGCATGAAGAAATCTTTGACGTCTCTGGGAGTGGCAGCTGCGTTAGCCGTTACGTGGTGGATCGGATTCGTACAGAGCCAAGACAAGCAGCCCAAAAGTAAACCAGTGATCTTCGTCTCCTCGGATACGGCGAAGTTCAAGGAAGTGATGCCGGGCGTTTCCAAGGCGCTTCTCTGGGGAAAGGATGACAAGGGGCCATACGGCGCGTTTACTAAGTTCGCGCCGGGGTTTGACGCCGGGATGCACACGCACACGAACGACGTCTGGATTGTCGCTATCAAAGGCGCTTATCTGTACAAGGATAGTGCGGGCGAGAAGCGGGTCAATCCAGGCAGCTTCATCCGGATCCCAGGCAAAACGAAGCACTGGAGCGGAGGCGATGCGAAAGAGGGCGCGCTCTTTTACGAAGAATCGGCCGGCAAATTCGATCTGCTCCCCGCAAAGTAGATTGAGAATGGCTCGGTCCTGACTTGCATAACTTGCACCCTTGTGCACCCGTAGAACCTCGCGGTTGGACCCGAGAGTGGAGCTCAAGGTCCATCAAAGACAGTGATTGATCGGCGTGATGAAAACGGTGGTCCCGCGGATGATGAAGACGGGGATCCGGGCCGACGAGGGATCGACCGCGCGCTCCCTCGCGAACGCCCAAAAATCGTCGACGAGCCACCTGCCAGAGCGGCCCCCTGACGCCTTGCCGCTCGCTACTTGGGTCGCCACCCACGCGATCCCTAGCCCGGCCTTCTTCATGGCGTCGAACGTGAGTTCAGAGCAGGACCAGCGGCCAAACATAAGCATCAAAACGATCATGCCGAACAGCCCACGAAGCACCTGCAGGAGCCAGAGTATGCCCGCAGCAGCCAGCACCATGAGACCTGCCGCGGCGTAGCGCCGGCTCAAGGATAATGATAGGAATTTGTTTTTCGTGTATAGCCATCGCGACCTCACAAATTACCTCCTCCCGGAACCCTGCTGACCCCCCGACTTATGCCGCTCGCTAAA
>VBLN01000415.1 GCA_005878685.1 Deltaproteobacteria bacterium
ACTGGGGAAGGGTGCGCCAGGTCATTGAGCAGATCGAAGAGACGCGGCGAGAAGGTCTTGAGATCACCGCGAATCAGTATCCCTATACGGCGATGCAGCATCCCTGGCGAAGGCTCTTCCCGCGCTGGGTACAGAACGCGCCCGCGAGCGAGACGATACCTCAATTCAAGAATCCGGACTTTCGCGAGAGGGTCATGAAGGATCCGGAGTTCGATCAGTATGTCAACGAGCACGGCGGCTGGGAGGGCATAGTGGCGGCTCGTCTTGATGCGCTGCAGCTTGAGTCTTTCGAAGGGAAAAATGTCGCTGAGATTGCCAGGATCCGAGGGCAAGACCCCGTGAGCGCTTGCTTCGACCTCATTTTTGAAGAGGGGGCGTTTATCCTAGGCGTGCACCACACCATGTCCGAGGACGATGTGAGGACCGTGATGAGAGTTCCTTGGGTCTCTGTAGGATCCGATGGCAGCGCGCTGAATCTCAACTATCCCGGGAAGCCCCATCCGCGCAGCTTCGGCACCAACCCGCGCGTCCTGGGAAAATACGCGCGCGAAGAAAAAGTCCTGACAGTTGAGGATGCCGTGCGCAAGATGACCTCTTTGCCAGCGCAAGTTTTAGGCCTCAAAGATCGGGGTCTGCTGAAAGAGGGTTATTGGGCGGACATTGTCGTTTTCGACCCTGACAAGGTGAGCGACATGGCCACCTACGAGAATCCTAAGCAGTACCCCAAAGGGATCGATTACGTATTGGTCAATGGAGCTGTGGTGATTGAGAACTCCCATCACACCGGCGCCAGACCCGGAAGGATCATTTGCGGTCCGGGAAAAGTCAGTTAGTAAAACAGTTCCGATCGCTCACAAATCGGCGTTGACACCGATTTTTGGATTGGATAGCGTGACCGCAGCTGATGCTAGTTGCCGAGAGCCCGTGCCTATCACAGCATCGGGGAAAACTATGGAGACGCCCACGCCGGTCAAAAGTGGCAAGGTCAAAGTCGGTGACGTCCATCTCTACTATGAATTCCACGGTCAGGGAGATCCTCTAGTTCTTATCGCCGGGACGGGAATCAGTTGCGCACCATGGCGGGTCTTTCAAGTCCCGGAATTTTCAAAGCAATATCAGGTTCTCATTTACGATCATCGCGGTCTAGGGCGAAGCGATAAACCGAACATGCCCTACTCGACCCGGCTCTTTGCCCAGGACTGCGCCGGCCTGATGGACGCTCTGGGCATTCAAAGAGCGCATATCATGGGCCACTCTATGGGCGGGCGGGTGGCGCAATGGCTGGCGCTCGATTACCCGGAGAAAGTCCGAAGCCTGGTGCTTTCCGGGAGCGGCTCGGGAAAATACGATGACAAGCTTGAAGACTATCCCCGCGGTGTTCCCCTCGAAACCTGCGTTGAGTTGATCGAAAAAGGGTACGAAAAATACCAACACGATCATTGGGGGCCGGGATTCATGTTCACAGGTGATTTCGTCCGTGAACACCCGGAAGTTGTGAAGAAATTCCAGGATCTCATTGTCGAGGAAGTTCCTCCACTCAAATGTTATCTAGGTCACGTTATCGCCAGACAGTGCCACGAGACCACGGACCTAATACACCAGATCAAAGCGCCGACGCTGGTCATCGTGGGAGGCAAGGACACCCGCGAGGGTGGAACAGGCAATCACGTAGCCTCTTCAAAGGTTCTGGCCGAGAAGATCCCCAATGCCGAGCTGGTGATCGTCGAAGGCGGCAAGCACGGCTATCTCCGTGAAATGCCCGACAAGGGTCATCCTCCCATTTTGGATTTCTTGTGCCGCCACGGCTGAGCAGGAGAGCAGGGATGAAAAAGCAGGAAGTCATCGAAAAGCACAAGAAGTACCTTTTTCCCATCGTAGCCAACTATTACGAAGAGCCGCTGGTCGTTGACCATGCCAAAGGGAGCTATGTCTACGATATCGAGGGCAAGGAGTATCTCGATTTCTTTGGCGGCATCGTGACGATTAGCGTCGGTCACTGCAACGAAAAGGTCACGAAAGCTGTCGAGGAACAAACCGGCAAGCTTCAGCATATCTCCACTCTCTATCCGAACGAGCCTCATGTTCGGCTGGCCGAAAAGCTGGCTCAGATTACGCCTGGAAGGCTCCAGAAATGTTTCTTCACCAACAGCGGCACCGAGGCGAACGAGACGGCGGTTCTGGTCGCGCAGCTTCACACCAAGTGCCAGGATGTGATCGCTCTGCGCCACAGCTACAGCGGCCGCTCTCATCTGGCGATGAGTCTTACGGCCCACTCGACTTGGAGACTCGCGCCGACGCCGGTTGCAGGAATCCATCATATTCCGAATGCCTATTGCTATCGCTGTCCGTTTGGACTCACCTATCCGAGCTGTGATCTCAAGTGCGCCAAAGATATCGAGGAGGCGATTCAAACCGCCACGTCAGGCCGGATTGCCGCATTTCTCGCCGAGCCCATTCAAGGGATCGGCGGCTTCATCACGCCGCCTAAGGAGTATTTCAAGGAGATCGTCTCTATCGTCCGCAAGTATGGCGGGCTCTTCATCTGTG
>VBLN01000416.1 GCA_005878685.1 Deltaproteobacteria bacterium
CGGAAGAGTTCGGCTTTGCGAATGAAGAAGCCGCCTTCGCTTTGCAGTACGGCCACGGCGTCGGCTTGTCGATCTGGGAGAAACCGATCTTCAGCCGCCTGGTTTCGCTCGATCATCCTGAGGTGATCGAAGAGGGGATGGTGTTTGCGCTCGAGACCTACTGGCCCGCCTCGGATGGTTGGTCAGCGGCTCGTCTGGAAGAAGAGGTGGTCGTGACGAAAGACGGTTGCGAGGTGATCACCCGCTTCCCGTCCGAAAAGCTCCTGGTGGCGGGCACGCACTACTTCACCGCGGGCGGCCCATTGCCCGAAACCCGCGAGACCCAATCGAATTTGAACAACCCCGGTTCGCTGGAGAGAGTGAAACGGTAGGCGGAAAGGCGAAAAAATGGAACGCCACTATTTCTTGGCTGGACCGGGCGTTGGGAGGAAGAAGGAATCTTCGCTTGAACGAGCATGATTTTGCGTGCTACAAGGAAGTCAATGAGTGACCGTAACGTGCAGCGGCAGAATCATATTCATCGACTTCATGTCAAGGGCGAGCGGCAGTACCAGCGGCTTAGGTCAAGGTTAGAACCCCGCTACAAGGGGCTCATACTAGCCATTGAGGTGGAGTCAGGCGAGTATGTGCTTGGCAAAGACGAGCTGAAAGTAGCCCTTAAGGCTGTAAAGAAATTCCCCGGTAGGAAGTTCAGCTTCTTTCGCATCGGTTACCCGGCAGTACATAAGTTGCGGCTTAGATCATGCTTAACGGCCGAGTAAACCGGCATGGGGAGCCGGTTGTTTCAATTCAACTAATCCTTCGCAACCGCCCCGCTAACTTAACCGCCGTCATTGACACAGGGTTCAATGGCTACCTGAGCGTTCCGAGACGCTTACTGGTTCGGAGCAAATGGCTCGCTATCGGGACTGAAAAGTTTGAGATTGCCACAGGAGCTTTGGTTGAACAAGAAATCTATCTCGGAGAGGCTATCTTTGACGGCCAACGGGGTCCAGTCTACAGCGTTATGACTGAAGCTCAAGACATCCTTATTGGAACCAAGCTCCTGCGGGGCAAGACCCTCGTGGTGAATTTCCGGACCAGGCAGGTCACAATCAGATAGTAATAGTAAAGCACGACGCGATGCTAGTGTCGAGGAAAGATGAATAGAAGAATCGTTGTCTGGCTGCTTGCAACTGTCTTTTTGGCGAATGTTTCTATCGCCGAGGCGCAGCAGCCGAAGAAAGTCCCTCGGATAGGGTATCTATCAGGGGCCGATCCAGCTCGTGAGTCCGCCTCTTTCGAGGCAATTCGGCTGGCTCTGCGCGAGCTTGGCTACATAGAAGGACAGAACGTCGCCATCGAGTACCGATATGCGGAGGGGAAGCTCGATCGGCAACCTGAGCTTGCGGCCGAGCTGGTGCGTCTCAAGGTTGATATCATCGTGGTAGCAGGAGGGGACACGTGGATCCGGGCGGCCAAGAATGCCACCAAGACGATTCCCATCGTTTTGATGGGCACTGGGTCGGATCCTGTCAAGGCAGGCTTCGTCGAAAGCCTTGCCCGTCCCGGCGGCAACGTCACCGGCATTACAAACCTTTCCAGAGAACTAGGCGGGAAGCGGCTGGAGCTGCTCAAAGAAGCCGTTACCAAGGTTGGCCGTGTCGCGGTTCTCTATGATCCGGCCGATCCGCCCAGTGTGCACGAGGTGAAAGACGTTCTCCCGGTCGCGGCGCGTGCCCTGGGGTTAACTATTGAGCCTTGGGAGGTACGAGCTGCGGACGATTTCGAGAGGCTATTCGGGGCGCTGGGCAAGCAGCGCCCCGACGGACTCTACGTGCCCACGGGCACGCTAATGGCTGCTAACCAAAAACGGATCGCGGGCTTGGCGTTAAAAAGCCGGTTACCGTCGGTGTACGACAACAAAGAAGCTGTAGATGCCGGAGGGCTCATGTCCTACGGGGCGGACCTCGCGGACAGCTACCGGAGCGTCGCCACTTACGTGGACAGAATCCTGAAGGGAGCCAAGCCTGCGGATCTGCCTGTGGAGCAGCCGACGAAGTTTGAGCTGGCGATTAATCTCAAGACGGCCAAGCAGATCGGTCTCACGATTCCGCAGAGAGTGCTGGGGCGGGCGGACAAGGTGATTAAGTAGCTTGTCGCCTTCCCGCAGGATTGAACTGAATTCTCCGTCAAGACAATCTGTCGTGACATGTAATCGACGCGTCAATCAGTCCAATCCTAACGGTATTAGGTGTCTGCATGCTATCGCTTAAACGTCTCTCTCTTCTCGCGAAGATCTTGCAAGAGGGTATCGAAGGACTTCTTGTTTAAAACCCTATCGAACTGAGAACGGTAATTATTGACCAAACTGATACCCTCGACGATAACATCGTATACTCGCCATCCCGACGGGCTCAA
>VBLN01000411.1 GCA_005878685.1 Deltaproteobacteria bacterium
AACAGTGCTCGCCATTCTATTACTATTGATTTTTTTCTCTGGCTCATACGCTGCGTCTGTTGAAGAGTTTGCTAAGGCAGAGGGTGAGGTGGTTTTCTATAGCTCCCTTAACAACGAGCAGATTGTTACCCTGCGTGAGGCCTTTCAGAGGAAATATCCGTTTCTTAAAGTCGATTTCTTTCGCGGGACGAGCGACCGGGTGCTGCAAAAGATT
This sequence comes from Deltaproteobacteria bacterium, assembly GCA_005878685.1. Classification (GTDB taxonomy): domain Bacteria; phylum Desulfobacterota; class Binatia; order UBA9968; family UBA9968; genus DP-36. The sequence continues at coordinate 215 of VBLN01000411.1, forward strand.
ATCACCGAGGCGCAGGCCGGACGCCATTCTGTGGACGTTTTTTCCTCCGCAGGATTTCAGCTCTATTCGCTCAAAGAAAAAGGACTTACAGCCAGCCATACCGTCGAGGAGCCGGCGGTCTTTCCCAAAGGCTTCCGCGATGCGGAGGGTCATTGGACGAATCTTCACTCTCTCTATCTTTCGATGGGCTACAACACTATGTTGATCGCGACTCAAGGTGCGCCGAAGAGGTATGAGGATCTGCTTGAGCCGAAGTGGAAGGGCAAGATCGGATTCAATATCCGGGACGTGGAATGGTTTGTGAACATGCTCCGCCTCAAGGGAAGGGAGAGCGGTCTCGATTTCATGCGCAAGCTGGCGGCGCAGAGACCCAGTTATTACGAAGCCCATAATCTGCTGGCTCAACTTCTCGCTGCCGGTGAGTTCGCCGCTGTGGTTGATACCTATGCCCATATTCTGGCGCGGGAAAAGGCGCGGGGAGCGCCTGTTCAGTGGGTGCTGGTGGAGCCGGTGATCACCTATCTGCACCCGGTCGCTATCGCGCGCAGCTCACCGCATCCTAATTCGGGAAGACTTTTCATCAACTTTCTTCTTTCCAGGGAAGGACAGACGATGCTGAGCGCGCAGGGGAGGATACCTAGCCGGTCGGATGTAGAGCCTCAAGTCCTCAAGGTGGCCAAAGGGATGAAGCTCTTTCCCAGCGACCCGGCGCTGGCGCGCGGCTATGACGCGGCGAATCAGGAGATGCGCGCGATCTTTTTAGGAAAATAGGTCGATTGCGGGCGGATACGGCGGTCAGGAGCGGCTGCTCCACTTCATCCGGGTTGGCTCCACTCCATGAATTCCTCTAGACCGAGTTTTGTCAGCGTCTCTCGAAAGGGACGGCCGCTCTTTTCATCACGTCCGGATAAGCGGTAGTATTCGTAAATCAAATCCGGCAGCCACTTGGCGATTGTGAAGCCTCGGTATTTTCCGTCTGGAATCGGCTCCAGAAATCTCGGCCCCACATCTCTCCAGTCATGCTCGGCGATCCAGCCCCTTTGAGTCGCGAAGAGGCTTTGCAGAATCATGCTTCGATGACCGGCCTCCAGCGCCTGATCCAAATTCAAGTTCCAGCCCGTAGTGGCGTTGAAAGAATCGACTATGCTTTTTAAGCCATCGGGCTTGCTGTGCATCTGGGCAAACCAGCAGCCTCCAAACAGACCGGTGAACTGCCGGTATTGCTCCGAAAGCACCTGTGACCAGGCCCATCCCTCCGGCTGATTCGCATCCAGCGCTCCCCACTTCTCCCGGTAGCGGAGATCCGCAGGCGGCTTAGTAGAGCCGCCGCCCTGGGGCTTCATCCCGCCGCTGGCGGTAAGCTCGCGCAGCATCTGTCCTATCAATGGCCGCCACTCATGCATCGCCGGCGTCCCGCCTTTCGTGTGCACCGCCCAGTGGGGCGCGTCGCCGCCGATCGCTTCGGCAAGTTGTTTGGGCCCGTCGGCGAGAAGGTTGCCTAGCCATCCCTGACGTCGGGCCGCCATATCCAAGAGACGCTCCACGGCTTCGACGTTGCCCCATTCTAAAACCAGGCCATCGGTCTTGTCCGGACCCAAAAGCTTTTTTTCCCAAGCCTCAAATGCGACTCCCGCTCCGCAAGAGAAATGGCTGCATTCGATGCCCAAATCGTTGATTTTCTCGGCAAGATAGAGGACCGCGTTGCCTTTGATGCCGAGGTTGAAGAAGGCGTCGAGCCACTCTCCGCCCGCGTTGAAATGGCCCACCTTTCCTGCGTACGGACCTTCGCCGATCTCAACGTCCCATGGGCAGAGCCGCTGGCACTGAAAGCACGGCCTCAAGACGACGTTATTTTTTTCGAAGCCGCGAATGTGTTCCGGAGAGAGCTCCGTGCTGCGCCAGTTCAAATTATTCAGAGCGCCCCAGGCCTCGCCGTGGCCGTATTTGGTTTTCTTTTTCTTGACGTCGTGCACTTCGAGAGTGGCGCGCCAACGCAGTCCAGCTTCGATGAGTCTCGCCTTGTCATGGATCCTCGGACGGGCCGTGCCAAAGACCACGATCGCTTTGAGTCTCTTCGAGCCAAAGAGCGCTCCGCCGCTATGGGCGGCGCTGTGGTTATAGTCGTTGACCAGCATCGCGCTGCGGTTGAGATGCTCCCCTGCCGGGCCGATGCAAAGGACTTTGGCATCTTTTAAGGCCACCCCTTCGCGCAAGCGATCCTCGGTGGCGCGCGTCCCGCGCCCCCACAGCCGGCTGGCATCGCGGAGTTCGGCCTTTCCCTCGTGGATGAAAAGATAGACCGGTTTTGCAGAGGCTCCCTGAATGATGACGCCGTCATAACCGGCTGC
>VBLN01000412.1:0-1262 GCA_005878685.1 Deltaproteobacteria bacterium
CCGCCACACCTTTATACATCACCTCGAGAGTGTCCCCCTCTATGACTCTGACAACCTTTCCCGAAAACTCTCCGGCCATCGTAGGTGGGTCCGCGGACTTTGACGAACCCTGCTGGAGAGTTGCAAGCAGTCCTTGGGGACAGCGATGGCCGCCCTGTTTGCCGTCGGGGCGGCAGCCGTAGCGATCACCGCCGCCACCGTGGGTTTGGGCTGTTGTTGAAACGAGAAAGAGCGCAAGGATGGCTAAAAGAAGCAGGTAGATCAACCGGCGCGGCATGGGAGCCTCAGGGAGTAGAAGCTAGAAGTCAGATTAGCGAAGCAGGCTAGGAAAGGCAAGCAACCGGAAATTGGGGCGGGGTCAGTTTCCCTGCTTGAGCATCTGGGAAAAGCAGGATGGTTGCGGGGGCTCGCCTGCCTCATTATTTAACTCCCCCGATTCGCATCCCCCTGAGGTGAGCGAATCCTTATATAATAAAGGCTCTTTGGGGCTATCAGATGCCCTAGACTGGCTCACCAGGCGGGGACACGAAGTGCAGTACTCGTGGAGGACATATGGAATTTTAGCTGGCGTCCTGGCCCTTTCCTTCCTCCTTGCCTGGGCTTTGCCGACCACGGACATCCTGCGTGGAATCTATGGCCTTCCAGGCATTGGGGCATTGCTATACGCCTTGTATCAAGTCTTCCGCGACCACGCTGCGCACGAAAGAGCGCTGGCGCTGCAGCGTGATCAGCAGCACTTTGTTCTGGGAGTTACTTCCCACATGGCCAAGGTTGCCTTCGACAAGCACGCAGAGTTCTGCGAAAAATATATCGGGCGGATGCAGTCGGGGCTATCCGAGTTATTCGCGAGGGGTCCCTCATCACAATGCCTAATTCTTGCCAGCGAACTAGCCGATATTCGCCTCTCATTTCGCGCCTGGCTTATGAGCGATCTCCAGGAAAAAATTCTTCCGTTTGAGGAAGCTCTTAGGAAGGTTGGTGGCAGATCCATCTCGTTGGAGGGCTTTAAGGATGAAAAACAACGAGCTCGCGTTCTGGATGAGATATACGATGTCTTTGATAAGATAATCGGTCTTCCTGGACAAGGGAAAGAAATCGACAAACGTGTGGCGCCTGGACGCATCATGGATCATCTTCAGGACTTGCTTGGAGTCAAAGAACTATGCGTCCTCAGGTCTACTTTGATCAACGAAGCTATTAAAACCTTGGAAAGGAAAAACTGAGGCAGGGATTCCCTATTATTTTGCGGGGCGTGCGGGTGG
>VBLN01000412.1:1341-4415 GCA_005878685.1 Deltaproteobacteria bacterium
CTCAGATACTCATTGTCGCTCTCATTCGGCTTTCGAGGCAGATCAATAAGTTTTCCAATCTGATTCAGTTGTCGGGTTGCATCGGTCCTTCGCTGTCGCCTAACTTCTGGGGATATTGTCGCGCTCTGTTGAACCTCCGTTTTATAGAGTCCGTCATTTTCGATGACAGACCATGCTTGTTCGAATACCTCTCGCTGCATCGCAATCATTTGAGGGAGATAGATTTTTCGGCTGATCCTGTTGCTAAACACTATGGTGCCCCAAACCCCACAAGACCCAACCAGAAGAAGTACTAGAGTGTGAATGACGAGGTCCGAAAATGGTCCCAGAGAAGTATTAGCGGTTGCCCAAATCGTCCCAGAGGCTAGGGCCAGAAGACTAAGACCTAGCCAGATAGCGCCAGCGATTGCGTCATAGCGCTGTTTTATTAGATTACGAAGTTGGAAGGGATTGCTTCCCCAAAATGTCGATGCAAGGTCGTCAGGATAAGAAGGTGCTAAATTCGACTTGCCGAGTAGGACAGAACCACCTACACCAAGAACAGCCCCAAGAATAAGAAGGTCAAAGCCGATCAAAGCTCTTCTCCTACCCGCCCCTTCTGCCGCTTCCTCCAGCACCACGGCGGCATCGGATCAGGATCGGCCCAGAGGCCACGTCGGTCAGCGGCGTTATTGACGTTGCGAAGTATTGGTGCCCTGGGAGCTACCACTTGATCCCGGCGTGCTTAGAACTCCAACCATAGTCGCACCGGCTGGTGTAAGATGGGAACCCATAAAGGCGTAGAAATCATCTGCCATATCAATGTGCGTAGACCGGGAGAAAAGTACCCTCACAATTAAGAGGCCTATGCCCACGAATTGACCAATTGCGAAGCCTCTGCTTTGCGTAAGATAGGTCGCAACCTTCGGAGTGAAGATAAAGAGGACAAGTGTAATCACGATGAGAGCTACAGACCATAAGACCGGGCTAACTAGGTAGATAAAGGGCGCTCGCCACTTGGCCCATCCTCTGAATGCCCAATACAGGCCGCGCGGGAATCCGTATAGTATTGGTAAAAAAACAGAACCGAACCACCAGATGCCTAAAAGGACTCCTATCCAAAACAGGAAAAATTCTACAAGGAAGTTCATCGGCATCTCCTCCCTTGACTAGCACGCGATTCCCTTCTTCCGCTTCCTCCAACACCATGGCGGCACTGGCTGCGGGTCGGCCCACAGCCCGCGCCTGTCTTTCCTCGCCTTGTCCTCAAGCATCCGCAGCGTGTCATCCTGATGGGCGTATTGCCGATACCACCAGGCCAGCCCCACCTTGACGAGCGCCTGGTTCATGTTCGCGCCGTCCGGCAAGATCACGTCCCCGATGGTCCGCCCGTACCTGTCCCGCCCGTGAGTCAGAACCGTGACCGTCTTCCCGAACGCCAGCTCTGACATGACCTGCTTGGCCTTGGTGCCGTAGGGCTAGGCCTTCTCCGGGCAGTCAATCCCGTGTAACCGGATTTTCTCAGCCTTCCCGTTGTGCAGGACCTTGATGGTGTCGCCGTCCGACACGCCGACCACGCGACCGGAGAAGTCGGCAAAGGCGATAGTCGGGGGGAGCAGTATCAGTGAAAGGACGACAGACAGGAACAACCGGCGGGGCATCAGTGCGAGCCGCCTCGGTTAAGAATGGTTGCGTCGTAGCATTCCTGGGCGGTACGGGTTGAGGTATCGATAGGGATCGTTCGCCTACACGCTTTCATAATTTCATCCTCGGCCATGTTTCTCTGGATGTATGCCGAAAACCATACCAACCAAGTACCGATTGTAGCCGCCAGAATTGCTCCTACGATCAGTTGTTTCACGCCACTCTCCTTAAAGAAACCAACTATGCCATCTAAGAAACCTGTCGCTCTGTTGCGCACTTCTAGGCGCAATGTAGAGGCATGGTTCCATCCGGCTTCCCAGGCTTCCCCAAGCTCTCTGTTTGATGGGCTCCAGTAGGGGTTCCGGGATACTGGAAAGTCATCTTGAAAAGCTAGATGCCCTTCCTGAAACGCAAGACTCTTGCCCTTTTTCGGAGTTCTTCTCTTAAACAGATACGACAACCAGCCCATTCAGCAAGGCTAGGCCACCTGTCGGGACCTGTCAAGCAGTAGCTTAGTCACAGATTGGGTGTGCGGGACTGCGGTAATGGCTCGACACACAGCGCGTCATCATTGCGTAGATTGTTCACCCGCAGATTCACCGGGTAGTACGTCATCTGGTCTACCTGGTAAGGGCGTAGGAGGGGCTTCAGGCTCTCAACCTTTTGGACGGCGGGGTCTAGCCACAAGTCATAGTCCTTCCGGTCCAGGATCACCGGCATGCGGTTATGCACCTGGGCAAGTAGCTCATTCGGCTCCGTGGTGAGGAGCGTACAGGACTCAATGAAATCATCTTCCTCCCCCGCCCAACGTTCCCACAAGCCGGCGAAGGCAAAGGGCTGGTGATCCTTCATGCAGATATAGACCGGCTGCTTGCGCCCGCCTTCATGCTTCCACTCGTAGAATCCATCAGCGGGAATAAGGCACCGACGGCGCTTGAAGGCATCCAATCGGCTGTGCGCCTTTCGTGGGGTCCTTCGCCCACGCCGGGATCAGGCCCCACCGCAGCGTGGCGAGCTTTCGGTCGGTGGCGCCAGGCAACAACCGAACCACCGCCACGTCCTGCGACGGAGCGATGTTGTATCGGGGCTTAAGCGGAAGGACTTCGGGGAACTGGAACTGCTCGGACAGCCGTTCCACCGGGGTCTTAAGGCTGTAGCGACCGCACATTAGTTGCCCTGTTTTAACCTGAGTAGCAGCCGGTACACCGCCTTCTCGTTCCCCTTTTGCATCGCCCGCGCGGGCCAGTCGCCATTGAGAGCCGAGTGCGGGGTCATCATCCAGCGGTCGTGGTCCTCAAGCGGGAATGACTCGGCGACCAGCCGGACGATAGAGGCCCTGTAATTGGTCAGCATGCTAGGTAAGTCTAGCAAGGTGGAGGAAAAAGGCCAGCAAGTTTGACCTATAGAGGGGAGGCGCGGGGAGAGTTGTCCGAGTCAGCTCATAGTACTGG
>VBLN01000005.1 GCA_005878685.1 Deltaproteobacteria bacterium
GCCCCGTCTCGGACCCTGATTACAACCTCACAGTTAGCAGAGGTTCTCGGATTTTTTCCGCATGAGGCCGTCGTCAATGAAATCAATCAAATCAACCTCTTTTCCGAGCAGCGATCCGTGACGATTCGGATGAAGCAACCGGATCTCGTGGTCGAGCGGGCAGCGATCGTTCGTTTACTTGCCAGGAAGGCCCTCCAAGCGGGGGTCGAGATCCGCAGTGGATGCAAATTCCTTAACCTCGACCCTACGGAGAGAGGCGTCACGGTTACAGTTCGAGATACTCACCGCGATCGGGTGGAAGAGTTCAAAGCCACAACTCTGATCGGTGCTGATGGCACCTTTAGTCGCGTGGCAAAGATTGCGAATGGCAACGGCCACGCAACGACGCCAATCCTTCAGGCGATCGTCAATCTCCCCGACGGGGCTCAAGCGAATACCACCCAGGTATGGTTTAAGCCGGAAGATACTCCCTACTTCTACTGGTTGATCCCGGAATCGCCGAAGCAGGCGGCGGTGGGTTTCATAACTGAGGAAGGCAAAAGCGCCAAGATCAAGCTCGAGAAGTTTCTTTCTCGCCGGGGGCTAAAACCGGTAGAAATCCAGGCCGCCCGAATACCTGCTTATACTCATATGACTCGACCGTGGCGCAGGATTTCCGGATCCGATATCTATTTGGTCGGCGATGCTGCGGCGCAGGTCAAGGTCACCACAGTGGGTGGACTGGTCACCGGTCTGCGTGGCGCAAAGGTCGCAGCCAATGCGATCCTTCGGCAGGCCGACTACTTGAAGGAGCTGAGACCCCTGCGGCGGGAGCTAAGCCTTCATTTGCTCATTAGGTCTGTTTTAAACCGCTTTCGTAGCACGGATTACGACAGAATGCTTGAGCTGCTGAACGAAAAGACGATCGATCTGTTAGGTCTTTACAGCCGGGACCAGGCGACCAGAATCCTATGCCGAATTCTTCTGGCTCAGCCCCGGTTGTTGAGGTTTGCTCCCTTCTTGTCCCGAGGAATCTGGCAAAATAGGTCTGGCCGCACCTGATTGCACTCAAGGTGAAAATCATCTAGACAGAACGGCGTGCCTTTCTTCTTCGAGGCCCGGCTGGGGAATACCCAGACCGGGCCTTTTTATTGCGCTGCATAGCACGCGAAGCTCGAGACCCGAGACTCGAAACTTTTACACAAGCCGGACCCAGGCTTTTTGGAGAGAGGTGGCATAGCCGATGGTGGTAGCTGCCTTGACGCCGCTCGCCTGCAGCTCCTCTACCAATTTTCCGGCATATCTCTGTGGCAAAGCAATCAAAAGTCCCCCGGAAGTTTGTGGATCGAAGGCCACTTCCACCAGACCTTCACGGATCGATTTGTCTACGCTGATCTTGTCTTTGAGATATTCACGGTTCCTCTTGCACCCGCCGGTAAGATAACCCTTCTCAGCCAGACGCGGCGCACGGTGGAGTAGAGGCAGCTTGGCGGATTCCAGGATTAATGTGACGCTGCTGCCGCTGGCCATCTCCAGCGCATGTCCTAACAGGCCGTATCCGGTGATGTCCGAACAAGCATGAACGCGGTAATTGCGCATAATCTTGGACGCGGTATCGTTGAGCGCGATCATGGATGAGATCGCAGCCTGGATGCTCTCCTTCGGGGCCTTGCCCTTTTTGAGAGCTGTGGCGATGATGCCGGTCCCTAGTGGCTTGGTGAGGACGAGCGCGTCTCCTTCCTGAACGCCGACATTGCGAATCACCCGGTCGGGGTGGATCACTCCGGTGATTGCCATGCCATATTTGATTTCTTCATCGATGATGCTGTGGCCGCCGATCACAACCGCGCCGGCCTCCTGGATCCTCTCCGCCCCGCCTTTCATGATCTCGCCGAGGATCTGGATATCCATCTTGCCCTTGGGAAAGGCGACGATGTTCAGCGCCGTTTTCGGCTCTGCTCCCATCGCATAGATATCGCTCAACGCATTGGCCGCGGCGACTTGGCCGAAGATGTAGGGGTCATCAACAATGGGGGTGAAAAAATCCACCGTATTGACGATGGCCAAATCAGGCCGAAGACGATACACTCCTGCGTCGTCGGAGGTCTCAGTCCCGACAATGACATCCGCATGATCAAACTTGGGAAGGCTGTGCAACACTTGCACCAGGTCGGCCGGGCCGAGCTTGGCGGCTCAACCTGCAGCCGTGACCTGTTGCGTCAGGCGAATCGTTTTTCGTTTCATAAGTCTCATGGACAAACCTTTATTTTCCCTGCCTTTCCATTGCGGCCGGGTTTTTCAGCCGCCGCGCGTCTCCGATCCTGACCGTGATCCCTTCGCGATCAAAGTATTCTAAGAGAGGAATCGTGTACTTGCGACTGGACCCTAGAAGGTCGCGGAAACTAGCCGGGGTGATCTCGCTCTTTTCAGACAAATACTTATATAAAGCGCCCTTCACCTTGTCAACGCAATCGCCAAGAAAATAGAGATCGCTGGCCACCCGCACGACCGCTCGATCTCTCTCCATGACCCGGATCACTTCATGGAGCTTGGCCCGCTCGATGCCGGTCTCTTTTTCGATCTGTTTTAAGTCGGGTGGCGCAAGCGGATTACTCCCCAATAGCGTTTTGATCTTCGCTACGAGATTTTTCTCTTCTTGGCGCAGATGAACCTTGTGTTCCGGGAGACGCAGGAGATTTCCCTCTCGCGCGGCGATTTTTTCCGCCTCGATCCTTTCGACAACAATGCGGAAGAGCCTGGGCGAGATGCTGTAAGGAAGTTTATCGCGCAGCTCTTCCATGTCCATTCCTGGCGCCAAGGGGTGTGAGGCGTGAAAGTCCCGAAGGGCCTTGGCTATTTGTTCCTTAAGGTGCAGCCATTTGTTTTCCGTGGTGTAGAGTTTTTCCCCCTCGGCGCTGAAGGAGCGAACCGTTTGCAGCCGTTCCAGCCGCTCCCGAGCCTCCTCGTCTCTCAGATTCAAAAACTGCTGTATGGAAGCTATCGGGAGCGCGAAATCGTCGCTCTACCAACCCGGGGAGATCCTCTCCACGAAGCGACGCGAGTCTCTCTTGCAGGCCCGGTTCAGCTCTCTTGTGCTTCTTTGCCCATGGATGAATGACGGTTCCGCCCCCAAGGGTCCGCCGGGCCGTCTCATCCCGAATGATAAAATGATCTCCGCGGAGCGCGAGGAGAGGCTCTGAGAGGATGATCTGACAATAGGTGGATTCTTTCGGCTCAACTTTTTGTTTCGGACCTAGAAGAATCAGTTTGGCCAAACGCTCCGCGGTTCCCAGATGGACCCTTACACGCTGGTGATTTTTGATCCCCTTGCTGGCTGTCGGCCGCACTTCCAAAAAGGCGTCGAAGCGATCCGAGGTCAGAGTGATCTTTTCATGGCAGATCACGTGGCCACGCTCGATCGAGGGCTTTTCCTGGCCGCTCAAATTGAGCGCGATCCGCTGTCCCCAGACCGCGATGTCGACGGGCTGGTTATGAATCTGGAGGCTGCGGACGCGAAAGAGTTGGTCGCTCGGAAGGCAGCGAACCCGTTCGCCATTTTTGACCTCTCCACTCAGCGCAGTTCCAGTGACGATCAAGCCGTGGCCCTGGAGCACAAATACCCGATCCACCGGCAGGCGGAAATAACCTTTGGGCGAGGGCTTCTTGCAGCTCTGAAGCCGCCGAGCGATTTCCGTGCGAAGTTCTTCCAGACCCTGCCGGGTGACCGAGGAGAACGGAATGATCGGAGAGTTCTCCAACGAAGTTCCCGCCGTCAGGATCTCGATCTCTTCCTCGACCTCTCGGATCCTTGCCTCGGAGACAAGGTCGGACTTGGTGATGAGAAAGATGGCCAGCTTGACTCCGAGCAGGTGGAGAATGTCAAGATGCTCCTCGGTTTGAGGCATCACGCCGTCATCGGCCGCCACAGTGAAGAGGACAAGGTCAATGCCGTGGGCTCCCGCAAGCATGTTGCGGATGAACCGTTCGTGGCCTGGCACATCCACCACCCCGGCTTGAGTCCCGTCCGGGAGGTCCAAGTGGGCAAAGCCCAAATCGATCGAGATGCCCCTTTCCTTTTCTTCCTTGAGCCGGTCCGTGTCTTGGCCGGTAAGGGCCTTGATGAGGCTGGTCTTGCCGTGGTCTATGTGTCCGGCAGTGCCGATGATGTAGGGCATTTCTCAATCGCCGATGTTCGATTTTAGATTGCGGATTTTCAAACTACAGGGCTTAGCTCCCTGTCTGCTTAAAGTTCGGAATCAAATCGTTGGGATCGAAGATGGTTCTTAGGTCGAGGAGAAAGCGGTTGTCTTTGATCCGGCCAATGATAGGGGGATTGGCGCCCCGAAATCTCTGAGCGATCCGTTCGGCGCGCATGCCGTCATGCTGGATCGCGATGACCTTCGTGGGAATTTCTTCCGTCGGAAGCGCGCCGCTCCCGATTTGAGAGGTGGAGTCTTCCAGCGAGAGACGAAACTCCTTTCCCAATGCCGTTTGAAGCGCGGGCAGCAACCGCTCCCCCATCTCCTCAATTTCCTTTAGGGAGCGAGTAAAGGCTTTCAGCGTCGGAATCTCCTCGACGATATTGGCCGATTGCTGGTAGAGCGTAAGCGTCGCCTCCAATGCCGCCAGGGTTAGCTTCCCGCAGCGCAAGGCTCTGTGGAGGGGATTCTTACTCATCTGTTTGATCCAGGTTCCCTTGCCGACCACGAGCCCCGCTTGTGGCCCTCCCAGGATCTTATCACCGCTGAACGTGAGGATGTCCGCTCCCAAGGCGATGCGCTCGGCGGCTAACGGTTCTTTAGGTAGGCCGTATCGACTAAGGTCGACCAGGGCTCCGCTTCCCAGGTCTTCCATGACTGGAATTTTGTGCTTTTTCCCGATTTCGACAAGCTGGGTCAGATCGACCTCAGAAGAGAAGCCGATGATCTTGTAGTTGCTGGTGTGCACTTTGAGCAACAGGGCTGTGTTTTCGTTGACGGCCTCCTCATAATCTTCAGGATGAGTCCGGTTGGTGCTGCCGACTTCTCTAAGAATGGCTCCGCTTTTTGCCATGATTTCGGGAATGCGAAATGAGCCGCCGATCTCGATCAGCTCGCCGCGCGAGACGATCACCTCCTTGCCGTTCGCAACTGTATTCAAACCGAGGAAAACGGCGGCGGCGTTGTTATTGACGACAGTGGCGGCTTCGGCTCCCGTGAGATTCATGAGGAGCTTTTCAATCATCTCCTCTCTTCTTCCCCGCTCGCCCTGGGCGAGGTCGTATTCCAAGTTGACCGCGCTGCTTCCGACGCGGCAGAGCGCGTCAATGGCCGGCTGGGGCAGCACCGCACGCCCCAGGTTCGTGTGCAGGACCGTGCCGGTGGCATTGATGACTCTGATGAGCTTGGGCTCGCGATCTAAACCGATTCTCGTTTCGAGTTGGCTTAAGATAGACTCCTCCGCTAGCTCTTTTGCGCCAACGGATTTCCCCTGTCGGATAGCGCTCCTTAGCTCGTCGAGAATCTCCCGACATTGTTGGGTCACGTAGTCGCGATTCAACCGAGCCAGCAGCGGCTCACTTTTGGGGTGATGGAGCAGGTGATCGACGGAGGGAAGTTCGCGGAGAAGATTTTTCGCTTGGTCAGCCATAGGCGAAATCAGGTTTGCACAAGCAGGAGCCAAATTCAACTATGTCCAAGAATTGAATCCGCCAGGCGTTTATCCACTCCCAAGACCCTTCGGATCGCCCTTTTAGACACTCACGGCTCACATAAATGTCCCCTTCAGCAATTATTTGTTGAGGATGAGCCGAAGGTGGGGTATTCTGGTAATCTGACGAATGATTGTAACTAGCGAAAATATCTAGGAATAGCTTCGACTCCGATACCTAAGATGAATTTCCTCGAATCTGGTCTAATTCTTGCTACTTTACAAACAATCTACAGGTGCGTCTTGTGACAAGACAGAGATTGTACCCGGCAACGTACTCTCGAGAAGCTTGAGGGTTCTTTTTAACTCAGGAAATGTTCTCTAAGGCGACAAATACCTTGGTTCCGTGGAGTCGATTCACCGCGTTCGTGGGGTCTCAAATGCCACTCTCTCTGGGGGTGAATAAAAAGAGAGACCTGATTCAGATTCAATGGTTTGTAGCGATCGCGAGCTCTTATCTCCTTCTCGTCAGAGAAGGCCAACTGGTCAATGATCCGGTTAATCTCTTCCTGCTCGTGGCGCCGCTGGGATCCATACTCATATTTTTACGTCTTCCTCAGTCGGCATTCAGCCACAGACTCTTTCCCCAAGTTATGGCGGTGGCGGATACAGTCCTCATCTGCACCGCCATCGTCTTTAATCGGCAAAGCCCGTGGGATCTTTTTCTGGTCTTTTTCTTCGGGATTCTTATCGCCGCCATCGGCGAGAACCTCCTCCAAATTGTCGTCGGCTGCCTAGTCCTCAGCGTCATTTCCATTGTGATCGTTCCTCTTTCGGGTAAAGGTGGTTTCGAGATCGATTCGGATGCTCTGCTCAGGATTCCACTGTTATTCGGCGCCTCTCTTGTGTATGGGTATCTGGCGGATCAGGTCAAACGGGAAAAAAAGAAGACGGTGCAACTGGAGGAGGCCCGCAGACAGCAGCTGCTGATGAAAGACCAATTCTTCTCCCACGTTTCGCACGAGTTGCGCACGCCTCTTACTGCAGTCTATCAGTTTGTTACGATTCTCTCGGACGGACTCGCCGGAGAGCTCAACGAGGAGCAGCGAGAGTATCTCGAAATTGTGCTGCGAAACGTTAAACAGCTTCAAACGATGGTCGGCGACCTTCTGGAAGCGGCTCGTGCAGATAGCGGAAAACTAGCTATTGATCCGCGGGTCATCTCTCTACAAGCGTTGGTTTCTGAAACCCTCAGCATGCTTCTGGCCGGCGCCGCCGTCAAGGCCATCGTCCTTTCGGCGGATATTCCTAGCGATCTCCCGCTCGTGTCCGTTGATCCCCAACGACTCAATCAGATTCTCACCAACCTTGTCGACAACGCGATGAAATTCACTGCAGCGAACGGGAGCATTATGGTTCGCGCGCGGGCGTTTGACGCGGACCCGAACTTTGTCTGCGTCTCAGTGGCCGACACCGGCTGTGGGATTAGCCCCGAGGGTACGAAAAAAATCTTCGATCGGCTCTATCAAGAGGAGAGAATACTCGAGATCAATCGAAAGGGGCTTGGTCTGGGTCTTCATATCTGCAGAGAATTGGTTTCCCGTCATGGGGGCCGCATCTGGGTTGAGAGCGAACTCGGCAAGGGAAGCACCTTTCATTTCACGTTGCCGGTTTTTTCTCTAAAGAGTTTACTCCTGCCCATCATCGATGAGAATCATCACCTCAAAAGTTTCATTGGTCTCATTGCGGTCGAAGTCTTGCCTGACAACCCGGCGCCAACGTCGGAGGTGGGTAAAGTTGCTTGGGGAAGGGCTTGGACCGCGCTTAAGCAGCTGCCCCTGCCCGACAAAACTGTCCTTTTGCCCAGGATGGCCCTTGCAGGAGAGAAGGGAGTCTTTTTCCTCGTTAATGCTGGCGATCTGAAGACAACGAATCAGATAACCTCGCGGATCCAAAAGGAGATTGGCGATTGTAGGGAGGTGCAGGACGCCAAATGCCGCGTAAAGACGTCTGTCGTGGTCATCGATCACCCATCGAACCAGGAACAGGCGGACGTAGGAAAACTTGCCGACGAGATTTCGGACAGAATCTTAGAATTGACAAGACAGGCAGAGGTCGAAAAGGCTAAGGTCGAAGCGACAAAAGTAGATGTCATCAGCGCGATGTCGCGAGAAGTGAGAACGCCCCTTAACGTCGTGATGGGCTACGCCGGCATTTTACGCGACAAGCTATTGGGAGATTTGAACCCTGAGCAGGAAAGTGCGGTCGGCAAGTTGATGGGCCAGACTAACAATCTGTTGCTCACCATCAGCAACATTGTAGACGCCCACAAGGTTGACTCGGGGATCGTCAAGGCCGCGGGTCATGAAGTTCACGTTGGCAGTCTTCTGGAAGAACTCAAGTTGTCCTATGACTTTCCTATGGATAAGAGCCTAAAGTTAGTATGGGATCATCCTCCGGAGCTTCCCGTCATCGTGTCAGATGCCACCAAGCTCAGGATGATTCTTCAAAACCTCATCAATAATGCCCTCAAGTTCACTCAAGAGGGGGTAGTCAAGATATCCGCTCGTTATGCGAGCGAGACCAACAGCCTAGAATTTGAGGTGGCCGATACCGGGGTCGGTATCCCAAGCGAGAGCCTGCAAGCCGTTTTCGAGAAGTTTCGACAGTTGCAGTCCTCTGGAGAGGACTTCATGAGTGGCATGGGTCTGGGACTTTATCTGGTCGGGACTTTTACTAAGTTACTGGGAGGGGCGGTGAGCGTCGAGAGCGAATGCGGCAAGGGATCGGTTTTCAAAGTGACCTTTCCGGTAACGCCCGCTGCGGCGGTTAGTTCGAAATTTAGAGACGGCGCTTCTGCCCCGGACGGCGCTCATGCTGGCTCGGAATCGGTAAAAAAAGAGGGGACAAACGAAGGCGATGCAAAAAGGAGGATATATGAAAAGCAAGAAGATCTTAATTGTAGATGACGACAAAGATCTGCTGCTTGCGCTGCGAGTTCGATTAAAGTCCCGGGGTTATGCGACAGCCTTCGCTACGGACGCCAGCTCGGCCATTCAGATGACGCTTGAAGAAAAGCCGGATCTGATTCTTCTTGGTTTGGGTTTACCGGATGATAGCGGCTTCATTGTCATCGACAAGTTGAAGGAGGCTGGTGCGCTAGCTTCCATCCCGGTCATTGTGGTA
The DNA here is from genome assembly GCA_005878685.1 of Deltaproteobacteria bacterium. Taxonomy (GTDB): domain Bacteria; phylum Desulfobacterota; class Binatia; order UBA9968; family UBA9968; genus DP-36. The sequence goes on from VBLN01000005.1 coordinate 8,794, forward strand.
AGCGCCCGCCCGCTCGATGTATACAAAGATGCGGCTCTCTTAGCGGGCGCGAAGGGCTATTTCCAAAAGCCTTTTGACAACGAGGATCTCTTGAGGGCGATTCAAAAAGAGCTTGCGGGGCCCGTGGGGACCGCGGAGGAAGTGCCCAGTTGACCGTGTGCCAGTAGTCAACACAATAAGAAGGAGAGGACATATGGAAAGGAAAAAAATCTTGATCGTGGATGACAATGAGGACCTCTCAAAAGGACTGAGGGTGCTTTTGAGAGCACATGATTACGCTACGGTTCTGGCAGCCGATGCTGTCTCGGCCATCAGCCAGGCGAAAAACGAAAGGCCGGATCTGATCCTCCTCGACCTAGGTCTTCCTGCGGGTGATGGTTTTAAAGTCATGGAGAGATTGGGCAACGCGGACTCGCTCGCCTCCATTCCAGTTATCGTCTTGAGCGCGCGAGACCAGCAAGCAAATAAAGAGCGATCTCTCAAGGCCGGAGCCAGAGCATTCGTTCAAAAGCCCGCTGACAACGCCGAGCTATTGGCCTTGATCAAAAGAGTATTGGAGGAATCTAGCCAGACGGCAAGTTCCGCTGAGAGCTAACAGCCTGCCTTATTTCACCGGGATCGTAACATAGAGGCGCGGCTGGTTTCCGGTGGCGCGTGTGATATGGCCCCGACCTGTCGTGTCGTCTGCAAGCATGATATCCCCCGGCCCAAAGCGCCGCTTGGTTCCGTCGCTGATCTCGATTTCCCCCTGGCCGGATAGAGTGATTACATACTGACGCCGCGGCGCAGGATGCCAGTCCTGAACTTGGCCCTGTGGCGCGTGACGGAAGATGACGCCATGCGCGGGCACCATCTTCTCGATCTCGACCTCGATCTCCTCGAAATGGGACTCGCCGTCTTTCCCAGTATATAGTCTTGTGATCTTCACCATAGGCCTTGTAAAAAAATCAACAGACAAAAGCAAGTTGATATTTTGGCGCGGGTCGGCTAAGCGAAACTGATGATCTCCTCCCCTCCCTTTCGCGAAGGGGTGAAGGCTGCTGTTCCGATTTGGATCGCCTACATCTCGACCTCCTTCACCCTCGGGATTGCCGCCAAGGCCTATGGCCTCCACCTGGGGGAGATCGTTTTTATGTCGGCGTCGGTTTTTGCTGCGCCCGCTCAGTTCGCCGCCCTTGAGCCTCTCGCTTCAGGAAAACCGGCCCTACAGATCTTCCTCATCACATTCCTTATCAACCTGCGCTTTCTGGTGATGAGCGCGGCCATCGCGCCCTACTTCGGTCGAAGAAAACGCTCTGCGCTTCTTCTCTCCTCGCATCTCATCAGTATCAGCACTTTCATCTTGCCCTACGTTCATTTCCAGAAACAATCTAGCGAGCTAGCGGAGACCGAGAGCATAGAGGAGCGGGCCAGAAACAACTTTCACTACTTTCTTGGGCTGGCTGTAAGCAGCTTCTCCGTGTGGGTGGTTGGAACAGGAGTTGGGTACTGGGCGGCTCTGCATGTGCCTTCCGGCTTCGAAGAGGGACTAAAGTTTATGCTGCCGGGCTACTTTGCCTGTATTCTTACGGCGGAGTTAAGAGGAAAGAGTGCGTTGCTGATCGGTATGACAAGCTTCTTGGCGGCTGTGCCCGGCGCGCTGCTTAATGCGGACTGGGGGTGGCTCATTACCGCGCTCGCAATCGGCACTCTAGGCTGGGGAATGGAAGAATGGATCCAGCGCGAATCGCGATAATCGTGGGAATGGGGCTCGTGACCTACCTGATCCGGGCGGTCCCGCAGCTCTTTTTCGCGGGGCGGAGTTTTCCGGAAGCCTTTGAGCGGTACCTCCGCTACCTATCCTACGCTCTTATTGCCAGCATTGTCTCGACCACCCTCTTCCTCGCCGGTCGACGTTTTGAGGCTGCTGCTGCACCGCATCGTGCTTTAGCGCTCGCGGTCGCGGTACTCGTTGCTTCAAGGACAGGTCAACCGCTGCTGGGCATGCTGGTGGGCACTCTCCTTGCCCAGACGCTCCCCTGGCTAAGCGCGGCCTGGTAGAGCCGTCGTCAGTTTTCGTATGCCGGAACTCCCTGACGTCGTTGTCTATATCGAGGCGCTTGAGCGCCGTATCCTCGGCCAACCCCTCAAGCGGATTCGCCTCGCGAGTCCTTTTATTCTTCGCTCCGTCGATCCGCCGATCAGTGAAGCTCAAGGCAGGAAGGTTCTCGGACTTCGCAGGTTAGGGAAACGGATTGCGTTTCAGCTTGAAGGGGATCTCTATCTGATCTTTCATCTGATGATCGCCGGACGCTTCCACTGGAAAGGCGCTGCAGCCAAGGTTCCGAAGAAGTTTGGTCTTGCGGCATTCGACTTTCCATTGGGGACGCTTCTTCTCACCGAGGCTGGCACTAAGAAGCGGGCATCGCTACATCTCGTTCTCGGGGAAGCGGCGATTAGGGAACATGAGCGAGGGGGACTCGAAGTGTTGGATGCGGATCTCTCTAGCTTTCGCGAAGCGCTCACACGCGAGAATCATACGTTGAAAAGAACATTGACAGACCCCCGGTTATTCAGCGGGATCGGCAACGCCTACTCGGATGAAATTTTTCACTGCGCCAGGCTGTCACCGATAAAGTTGACTCAGCAGCTCGATGAAAACGAAATCGAAAGGCTCTACGACGCGACCCAGAAGACACTGAGCGATTGGGTCGCGCGGTTGCGGCGCGAAACAGGAGAGAATTTTCCCGAGAAGGTCACTGCCTTTCGCGAGGGAATGGCGGTCCACGGCCGCCATCGCAAGCCCTGTCCCGACTGCGGCTCGCCGATACAAAGAATCGTCTATGCGGAAAACGAAACCAATTACTGCGCCCGCTGTCAGACCGGCGGCAGACTTCTCGCCGACCGTGCGTTATCGCGTCTTCTCAAGCAAGATTGGCCAAAGACGCTTGAGGAGCTGGAAGAGATGCGATCCCCGCATACGCAGGGCAAGTAGCCATGGCTGTGCTGACCGAGCCCTGCAGATTTTGCGCTCGCCTTACAGAACAGGAAGCGTGCTCAGAGTGCCTGCGACACCATGAACTCTATGGGCATTACCCCAGAGACGTTCGCAGGCAACAGGTGCCAGGCCAGCCGAGAGTGATCACCCGATTTTGCGGCGAGTGCGGGAGAGAGTTGTAAGGCAGCGGTTAGTACCCGATCAGCTAAATCTTCTGCCAGATTTTCCCGATAAAAAAAGGACTAGCGCTTCTTGAGTCCTCTGGATACGAGCAGCGGAAGATCAATCATCTAGTGAGCGGCCGCTTGGACGAGGCCGCTCGCCTGGGCGATGATCTCGTCCACGCTCTTGTCCAGGTCGAGCGGGCGGTTGATGCGTGCCTCATCGCGCTCCGGGACCAGGGCGTAGACCTCGAGGCGGTTCCCCTCGGGGTCAAGGAAATAGCACGAGACGGTGTTTCCCATCTCCTCGTAAGCGTGGCTTATGCAGTGGTGGATCGGCACTCCCTGCGCCTTGAACTGTTCGTAGAACGCCTTGACGTCGGCCGGCGTTTCCACGCGCCAGGCGATGTGCCCGATGATCTTGGCCTCGCCCTCGCGTCCTTTGGCCAGAGCGATCTGGTGGTCGTCGAGCTCGGGATCAGGCGTCATGAACACCATGCGCCCCG
>VBLN01000408.1 GCA_005878685.1 Deltaproteobacteria bacterium
TCAATGATGGCCTTCAGATCTTCAACCACATGTCCGTCGCCATCAATGATGATTTGGGAATCTGCCGTGGCCATAGTAACTCCTCCCTGCAGATCGATAAGGCACCAACCGGTGCCAGATTGTCAAGACTCTACGGGCTCTGTTCCGGGCGGTGTGGTCGCAGCATCAGGGATTCCTCCGTAGGCTACTCATTTCGACTCGCCGCCGAACCACGTCTTATAAAGTCGGTCATAGATGCCGTTCTCCTTCAAGAGCAGCAGGGCCTCATTGACACGCTTTCGATGGCGACTATTAGAGGGAAAAACTATGCCATAGCTTTCTTTGCGAAAAATCGGACCAACAACCTGCGTTTTGCCTTTGCCTTCGTGCGAAACATGGTAAAGGAGGACCGGCGCGTCGTAAACCACCGCGTCTGCCCGCCCATGGTTGAGCGCTTCATAGGCCTCCTCAACTTGGGAGAACTCTGTAATCTGAATATCATGCTGACGCAGATACTCCGCAGACGTGCTGCCCTTCACCGTGGCGACCCGTTTTCCCGGCAAGTCCTCAGGGCCGTTAATGTCTCCGCGTAGCTACTGCACTGTGAGCGAAGAGATCACTGTGGCGGTGAAGTAGGCGATGAAAACGACGCTGCTGAACATCCAGATCACAGCCATTATTCTGGCCGCTGCGCTTCTTGGCATCTGGTCAGCTTGAGTGGCTAAAGTAGCAGCGGCCCACCAGCAGGCCTCGAAGATTCCTGGAAAGTATGAGCGGCTTGAGATGACGCCGGCCGGATGGCGCCGTTCGAAGAACCAGACTACATGAGCCGGGATCAAGATCGTCAGCAAAACGATACCCAGGATCGGCAAAAAAGCAGCAGTGAAAACCCCCGAGATGATATTGCCGAACAAGCCGCCCTCGGATGGCTGCGCGGACGTGAGGATCTGAAGTCCCGCGTCGAACATCGGATGAGAGAAATCCCACTCCACTTCCCGCTCCGCAGTGATCGATATCGCTGCGATCCCCAGCTCCGCCTCCTTGGACTTAACGGCTTCGAGCAGATCTCTCACCGTGAGCTTGACTATAAAATCATACTTTACATTCATCTGCTTGCTGATTTCCTGCCAGAGATCGACGCTAAAGCCGGTGAGCCTGCCCTTTTCCTCGAAGACAAAAGGCTTGACGAGCCGCGTGGCTACGCGCAGTTTGGTCTGAGATACTTGAGCCTGCGCTGGGCCTAGGCTTAACAGAAGCAGTAGCAGTGCTGCTAGAATCCTCATGGGAGGTTGTTACAACTACCCAACAAGAACTCCTAAGTCAACCAATCGAGAGCTTACCCGCTATCTTATGGTTGTCGCTGCTTTGTCCTACGCTTTGCGCGTAACAGCGTGAGAGTGCCCAGAGTTCCGAGCCCGAGCAGTGGGAGCCCTAGCCAATAGCGCTGGCGCTCCCTGGCCTTGTTTCTAAGGTAGTTGAGCGCCAGTTGCTCGCCGGCGGTGATCTCGCTCCGGCTGGCCAGGTATTGTCTTAGACGCTCCTGCATCTCTTCGGACAGCTCCCGTTTTCCCCAGAGGATCTCTTGCTGTTTGACCCGGAGTTGCTGCATCTCAGCCAGACCACGCTGGACCGATTCGTGGCTCTCTTGGTAGGTTTCGCGCTCATCTGACGTGAGAAAGTTGAGCCGGACGGCAGGAATCGCCTCCTCGATCCAGTTGAGCCAGTGGTGATCCATCTGGGGGAAGAGAAGGAGCAGGAGACCAGCCAATGCCAGTGAGAGCGCTTAGGCCTCGGGCTCTGACCGCTCCAATGAGGGACCCCGCGACGAGCCCCAGGGCTACAGCAGCCGCAAGTATGCCGAAGGTCGTGACCACGGTGGCTCCGGTAGGGAGATCCCAAGCGGCAGAGGCGATAAGGCCCAATACACTCACAATGAAACCGATTCCCCAGCCGATGAGCAATCTCCCCGCCACGGAGTTTGTGAGCAGGGCGGCGACGGCTGCGGGAACGATCAAGTAGGAGAAGACAAGAAGAACCCCGGCGATGCGCACGGAGCTCGTGACCACGAAACCGAAGGTGGCGTAGAATAAAAAGTCCCACCATCGAAT
>VBLN01000413.1 GCA_005878685.1 Deltaproteobacteria bacterium
CGTCTACGGAAGATGATCCGAACAGCTAGCGCGACGACTTGTGTGCAAGCGGCGGTGCTCGCCGTTTTCTCATGCGCACCGTGAGCCAGTTCCACTGGTCGGGATAGCGGCGGATTAAATCTTCTAAGTAGCGCACGATTTGCTTTGTATTGTCCGTGATATCCTGGGACAGGCTTCCATTCCTGCTCATCACCATTTCAGGCTCAATGACCAGATGCAATCCGCCGTCGTAGTTTCGAATTAAATACATGGGCACTACCGCGGCCCCTGAGCGTAAAGCCAGGCTCACAGGACCCCGGGACGACGGGACTTTCTGACCGAATAGTCTCGTTTCTATTTGCCCTCTCTTAAGATTATCCCCCAATATAAAGACGATCTCGTTTCGTTTGAGCGCCTCGAGGATCTTCTTTACAGCCGATCTTCTAGGACGCGACGGGATAACCCGTAGATGAAAGCGCGGTAGATGGCGGTCAATAAAGCTTCTGATGCCTTTTTCCGAGGGAACGCGAAATAGGGTGTGGAACTGGTACTCTGCCAGGTCTAACCGCGTTCCGACCAGCACGAAATTGCCGATGTGCGCCCCTAGAGCGATGACTCCTCGTCCCTTCGCCATCGCGGACTGGAGATTTTCAGCGCCCTCGATTGTGATGGTTTGCCGGGTATGCTCGGGATCGGCCATGTGACGGAAGCAATCCGAAAGGTTATTGACGAAATGCTCCTGTACTCCTTTAGCCAAGCCCTTTATGGTTGCGTCGGAGTAGGCAGCGCCGAAAGCGGCCTGTAAATTTCGCCTGATGCGTCGTCTCGGGACAAGAACGTAGATCAGCAATTTGAGGACCGGCGCCGACAGGCTCTGGAAAAGGGAGGGAGGCAGAGATCGTGACAGTCCTAGAAGGGCGAGGAAGGTCCCTTCCAAGAAGCGGTAGAAAACCCAGAGATAGATGCTCTTCAGCTTCATTCATCCCAGCCCTTTTTGAATTCCGGATATATCAAGGATAGCACAACTTATTGACATATCAATTATATGCATATAAATAATCGACTATTCAAAGATAATTGTCCTCGCTCCTAGCCACCAACAAAAAAAGGGCAGGCAACGGACTCAATCAAGTCCCCTGCTTCATGGAACGGGCAGTTTTTCTCGGGGACCGCTATGAGTGCCTTTTGCGCCATGGAGACTCGACCTTTACTCTTCTCACTTCGCGCACGGAGGCTTTTTCTGCCGGAGAGAAGATCTGTCTCAAGCTGTCACCGCAGTCAGTGCGGATTTGGCCTCAAGGGCATAATCATACCGGTGCTCTTCAAGCTTCGTAAGGCAAAAAAACCGAACGTCAGGAATTTTCCAGGCTGCTCGGGGGAAAGATGAAAATGTTGATAGAAACTAATATGGCTGCAAGCCGCTGCCCAAAAGAAGGGCTAGGCGCCACCGAGGGGCTAAAACAGGAGGTAGGGCAACGATGAAACGTGAAAGCACATACGAGTCATGGATCCAGGCGGAAGGAATTCCCATTTTGGGGGGTTTCGGAATTGAGGATATCAATGCCGTAGCAAAGGAACCCTGGTCACGAACCGGCGGCAAAGGGGCCTTCCTTCAACTCAAAGGCTTAGAGGGCTTCACGGGAGTGTACGTAGGCGAGATCTTTTCTGGAGGAGCGTTGAATCCCGAGAAGCATCTCTACGAGGAGATGATCTACATTCTTCAAGGCATGGGCGCGACCGAGGTCTGGTCGAATTCGGCTCAAAAGGTGCAGTTTGAGTTTCAGCCCGGAAGCTTGTTCGCGCTGCCGCTCAACAGTTGGCATCGGTTGGTCAATGGCAGCAAGGAGCCGGTCATTTATTTAGCGGTTACGAGCGCCCCCTTGATCATGGATCTGCTGCACGATCCGGAGTTTATCTTTGGCTGCGATTATACCTTCGACCAAAGATTCGATGGCAGGCCCGATTACTTTACGCCCACGACCAAGCGGGGCGAATCGCTGAAAGGATTCTGGGTGTGGGAGTCTAACTTCATGTCCGACATCGTGAGCGCCCCGCTCGATTCCGCCGAGCGCAAAGGGGCTGGAGTGCGCATCACAGCCGTCGAGATGAGCGGCAGCAGCTTGGTCGGTCACATCGCGGAATGGCCGATCGGGCGATACCACAAGGCGCACCACCACCAGGGAGGGGCGGTGCTGCTCATCCTACGCTCCGAGGGTTACACGCTTATGTGGCCGCAGGAAGCGGGAATTCGACCTTACGAAAGCGGAAGGGGAGATCAGGTGATCAAGGTCGATTGGAAAGTCGGCAGCGTGTTCAGTCCACCGACGGGGTGGTTCCACCAGCATTTCAACACAGGCGCGGAAAAGGCGCGGCAACTGGCGTTCCGCTATAGCGGTCACTCAGGAAAATATCTTCTAGGAATCGTGAAGGCCCTGAATAAAGAAGGCGTCCGCACCAGCACCAGAGACGGCGGCACGCTTATCGAATACGAAGACGAAGATCCGCAGATCCGGCGCGATTACGAGGCAACCGTAACCAGACGTGGCGGTATGATGCAGATGCCGAAAGAAGTTTACCAGCGGCTTCAGAGCGCTTCGGCGGATGGGAGAATGTGACGTGAGCTACTATTCGGATTTGCGGGATTTCATCCAGGCTTTAGAAAAGCGAGGCAAGCTTTATCGCTGGAAGCAGCCGATCAACAAAGATACCGAGCTGATGCCGCTGATGCGGCTCCAATATCGCGGCCTTTCGGATGACGAGCGCCGGGCCTTCCTTTATGAAAACGTCACCGGCAGCAAGGGAGAGCGCTATGGGATGCCGGTGATTACCGGCGTCTATGGTTCGTCGCGGAAAATTCTCGGCCTCGGCATGGGCTGCGAAGATCCGCAACAGATTTATGAGAAGTGGCACCATGCGGTGACGCATCCGATCGCGCCGGCCATCATGGAGCGCGGCGCGGTGCAGGAGGAGGTTCACGCCGGGGAAGAGATAGAAAAGATCGGTTTGACCATGCTGCCCGCTCCGGTAGAGGAGCCGGGCTTCAGCGGTGCCATCCGAGTGACCGCGCCCTTCGTCACCAAAGACGCCGAGACCGGCATGCGCAATGTCGGAATGTACAGCGGCCATTTTTATGGCTCCGATCGCTTCTTGGCCGGAATCGCCCGTATCCACGACGCGATGCTCTATCACTTTCCAGTCGCGCAACGGCGCAACGAGGGTCTGCCGGTCGCAGTGGTCCTGGGCGCGCTTCCCGACATCGCTTATGTTGCGGCGGCGAATCTACCCTACGGCTTGGACGAGCTATCGGTTGCCGGCGGAATCCGAGGACGAGCGGTCGAGCTGGTGCGCTGCAAAACCATTCCCTTGGAGGTGCCCGCTGAAGCCGAGATCGTTATCGAAGCCGAGCTCTCGACGGAGATGACGGCGCGGGAGATGGCTTTCAGTGACTATCCCGGTTATTTGATGGCGGAGCACGCGAGCAAACAGGTGGTCAAGGTTAAAGCCATCACCTGCAGGCGCGGGGCTATTTTCCCGGCGATTTTGGTCGGACTGCCGCCCAGCGAATCGAATGGCATCTCCCGCACTTGCCGCGAGATGATGCTGGACAATTACCTCAAGTACGGTTGTGGCATCCCGGAAGTCTTGGAGGTGAGCTGCCCGGAAATGGGCGGCGGCTGGAACTGGTGGGTGATTCGCATGCGCAAGAGTCATCCCAGCAAACCACAGCAGGTGCTCCATGCCGCGGCGAGCATGGGCACAACCAACAAGGTCATCATCGCAGTCGACGAGGACATCGACCCCAAAGACCCCGAGATGGTCATATGGGCGATGAGCTTCGCCATGCAACCCCATCGGGATGTCCAGATCACTACCGGCCGGGTTCCGCTTTTGGATCCCTCGGCCCAATCTTTGATGACTAAACCGGAAGAGCGAAGCTTTCCGCCGCCCGTCGGTTGTTCTGGAATGCTGATCGATGCCACGCGCAAAGGGCCTTATCCGCCGGTCGGGCTGCCCAAGCGTCCTTTCATGGAGCGCGCGCTGGAAATCTGGCGTCAGCAGGGCATGCCGCCGCTCCGCCTTCGAACCCCCTGGTACGGCTATGCCCTCGGCATGTGGGGCCCCGAAGACGATGAAACCGGAGACAAGGTGACCAGAGGCGATTATTTCGCGGGCTTCAAAAAAGAAAAATAACAGAGGGATCGGAGCAGCAAGCGCATGAGAAGAATGTTTTTTCCTGCCAT
>VBLN01000419.1 GCA_005878685.1 Deltaproteobacteria bacterium
TTCAGTTAGGAATTTCAATCACCAGTTAGAGCCAAAGGATGTTTGGGTTTTCACGGGTCTCTAAGATTTCGATTTCGTTTTGCATTTCGTTCTCCAATCAAATCATTCAGTTAGGGATTTCAATCACCAGTTAGAGCCAAAGGATATTTGGGTTTTCGCGGGTTTCTAGGATTTCGATTTCGTTGTGCATTTTGGTTCTCCGATCAAATTAAAGTTGTTTAAGTTAAGTTCGCTTCTCAAAATCTCACAAATTACAGCCACAGAATCGCTTTTGCGCTAAACATTGCGTTGCTCCTTTCCGATAAGGTTGGTGTTGTTTGGAAACTTCCTGTTTGGACCCATCCCCACGAACCGGCCAAACCACTAAACTCTACAGCCACAGAATGGCGTTTCTTGTTGCCATGGTAGAACCCCTCTTTCTGCCGCATTTTTGATCGCTTTCTGTGTTCTCGGAGGCAAACCCCGGCGGGGCGAGGCCTGTCGAGCGCACTGATAGCGTAAGCACAAATCGCTCTGGCGAATGAGACCCGAGACTCAATTGTCTTGGACAAACCCCATTCGAGCGGGTTAGCTACAGGCTTAAAACGAGATACGTACTGGTGTGAGAACGGCGCCTGAGATCTGATTGTGGCGCTCATCCGCAATTGGTAGGCAGTTCGTCGCATCCCACGATACAAACGCGTGGGCGCTCGAGCAATCTACGAGGTGGGAGGAGCTGTTCGAAATTCACCTTCATCGGCATGAACGCAGTTACCGCGGTCACGCCCTCTCCTACTTAATCGGGACAGACTGCCAAAGCCTGCTACGCAGGTTCTGAAAGCTCGCGTCATCCCGTTACCGGGATGCTGTCCTCTTACCGCTTCGCCTCTCAGAGTTGATATGCATTATCGAGCAGACCCCCATAAGGGTCAACTTGTATTTTCACAATTATCTTATATTCCACGATTATTATTAAAACCATATAATTCATATATTTCATATTAATGTTGGAAAGTGCCTAATAATCAGTAAGTTAGTGATGACGTAAAAGATCTGAGAGAGTGTGCCCGAGTATTAATGTCTTAGGTGGGGGGAAACGAGGAAGAAGATATAAGGGGGGCTACGGGGGACGGTCACGGTAAGAGCGGGCGAGCGGGAAGAAGCAGCATTCGCGCAAAGAGGGACCAGGATCACGGCAAGTATTCCCAGAATTCCGTCCGTAGCCATCGGATTGCTCGACGGGTGAGCAAATTGGCGATCATCCTCTTTCCGCAAAGTATCTTTCCCACACCGGTCATACCGGCTTTAAGCATGCCATTCTCGTTGTTGAGCCGGCTCTGCACAAGGACCTTTTTTTCAGCGCCGTTATCCAGAGCGACAGGTGAGATGATAATGACCTTGGCTTCGAAGGCCAGGTTTGGGTAACCCCTTACCTTCAGCGTAATAGGATAACCCAGCCGGACATCGGCAATCTCCTTCTCCGGGACCGGCATCTCGATGATCATCATGTCGAGGTTGACGATTTCGCAGAACGTATCCCCCTTTTTCATGTATTCGCCGATACGGTTCTTCAAGTGAGGGGTGGCCACCACTCCTGAAATCGTACTGCGGATCTTGAGGTGTTCGAGCTGTTGCTCGAGGTTCTTAACCTTTTCCTGGAGTTTTTGCACTTCAGCTTCGGAAACCTCGATGGCTTCTTTACGGGACCCGGCGAGGAGGATACTCAACCCGCTTTCCGCTTCTTCCAGCTCCTTTTTCTTGGTTCGCGCGGATCTTTCCGTCTTTTCGGCAAGCACTCCGAACTGGCTGCGCGCTTCGGCGAGCTCCCGCTCGCGGACCTCGTAACTCGTCTTGTCGCGCTCGTACTCGTTGCGCGACATGAGCCCCTGTTCCACGAGCGTCCTGCTTCGGAGGTAGACGGCCTTTGCGTTCTGAACTTCTGCCTCTTTCTTAGCGACCGTTTCCTCCAGCAGGGCCCTCTCCTTCTCTATCTGGGATATGCCCGAAAGCTCCGTCCTCCTCGTTTCAATCTGCCTCCTCCCCTTTTCAATCTCCTCAGGACGCGAGCCCGCCTTCAAAAGCCTCAACACCGCGGTCTTCTCGGCGACCTCCCCGCGGGTTTCCTCGGCGACCGTCTTCAGCTCGAAATTCTCCATCTCTGCCAGAACGTCTCCGGGCTTCACCCTGCTGCCTTCATCCACCTGGATGAGCTTCAAGGTCCCTTCGACCTGAGAGGTAACGGATGAGCGCTCGCTCGAGTGCACGGCGAAGTCGCCGGAGATCTTCAGTTCCCAGGGCAGGAGGCTGCCGGCGACGCCCATGGCGAGCACAAACCACATTCGAGGCGCCTTTCTGGCTCTTTCAGCCATTGCCCCGAGAAACTTGAACGTGGCCGCGAGGCCGCCGTGATGGACTGCCTGGACGGACATGAGGCCGATCGCCGAAGTCAACAGAATGCCCCAAATTTGATACTCCCCGATCAACCACCCTGCAAGCTTGTCCAGCATAATTCCAACCAGTCCTGCCGTGAAGAGTATCGACGCGGCTCCGTAGGTCCAGA
>VBLN01000420.1 GCA_005878685.1 Deltaproteobacteria bacterium
CACACCGTTCCTGAAGGACTGCCGCTGAGCGTCAAGGGCAAGATCCAAAGGCCGCACCTTCTCCCTTCAGCCATCCATCATCCTCTGATCGAGGGCGTTCGGCTGGAAAATATCTACGTCAGAGAGGCGCTCCAGTTGGTTCCCAAAGGAGAAGAGGGGGTCGTCTTGACGCGCGCCAAGGAGGGCCCGTTGCTCTATGCCCTCGAGCGGGGCCGGTTGAAGGCATTGGTTTTCGGTTTCGACCTTCTCGCCTCCGACTTGCCGTTCAAAATCGCCTTTCCGGTGCTGTTCAGCAACGCTCTGGACTGGTTCTATCCGAAGCGAGTCGAGTTCCCGGCGACCACTGTTCAAGCGGGAAAGCCTTATCCCCTCTATCTCCAAGCCACGGACGACCAGGTCGATATTGCAACTCCCACAGGCAGAAGGGAGACCCTCAAGGTCATCGCTAATCCCTTGCCCTTTGCCGACACCTCTGACGTCGGTTTTTACACATTCAAGAGCAGAAACCGAGAAGGACAGTTCGCGGTCAATCTCTTTAGCGACAGCGAATCGCAGATCAGCCCGCGCGTCTCCCTGCCGGCGGCGAAGGAGACTGGCGCAAAGGCGAGGCAGGAACGAGTAGAAGCCGGATTTCCCCTTTGGCCCTCGCTTGTTCTCATCGCTCTTCTCCTGCTCGGAATCGAGGGCTTGTTGGTCTTTAGCGGTTCGCCTGGGCCGGTTTATCCGCTGGCTTTTCACGCTCTTTCCCTGGCGGCGCTCGCCTTCGCCTTGGTGAACCCGAGAATCTTCAAGTTGACCGATGCCTTGGATGTCGTGCTCGGAGTCGATTTCTCGCGCAGCGTGGGGCAGAGGGGAATGGATCGCGCGGCTCAGATCCTGGACAAGGTCCGGCAGATGAAAGGGCCGGATGCGCGCGCTGGGCTGCTGTTTTTTGGCCGTCAGCCCGAGTGGGAATTCTTCCCGCGGAGCGAATTCCCGGCGGGCGATTTTTCTCCCACGGTAGACCGAGAAGAGACGGATATTCAGTCGGCTCTTCAGGCGGCCCTTTCCCAGATCGGCGAGGGCCGCCAGGGTAAGGTTCTTCTCGTCTCCGACGGCAACGAAAACCGCGGCGAGGCTGCTCGCATCGTTCCTCTGCTGCGCTCCCGCGGCGTTCCGGTTTGGGTCCTGCCCGTCTATCCTTCGCAGGGTAGAAACGAAGTCTATCTCAGCGACCTTGTCTTGCCCCAGCAGGTGGATAGCGCCGAGGGTTTTGAAGTCCGAGCGGCGATCGAGAGCCTACGGGATGTGCCGGCGCGCGTGAGACTTTTGCGCGACGGCGTGGTTCAGAGTGAAAGGCAGCTGACGCTTAGGTCAGGCACTAATTGGGTGAGCTTCCTTGAGCACTTGAAGGAGAGGGGAAATCACACCTACGAACTCTTGGTCGAATCGGCGGAGGACACATTCGCCGAAAACAATCTCCTTCAGGGAATCGTCAACGTCAAGGGACCGCCGCGAATCCTTTACCTCCATGCCGGGGAAGGCCCGCAGCGCTTTTTCTCCAGCGCGCTCTCGGTCCAGGGTTATTCGGTCGTCGAATCGACGCCGGAGCAACACTCCCTATCGCTGCCGGATCTATCGGCCTTCGATCTTTTAGTGCTCGACAATGTTCCCGCCTATCGCCTCTCCCAACCGAAGATGGAGGCGATAGAGAAATATGTCAGGGATCTGGGCGGCGGGCTGGTCGTGATCGGCGGATCGCAGAGCTATGGCGCCGGGGGCTATTATCGGACCCCGCTGGAGCGGATTCTTCCAGTGGAGATGAGGCCGCCCGCGCTTCTCTTTGTCCTGGATAAATCAGGCAGCATGGCGGCAGGGCCTCCAGGCGCAACCAAACTCGATCTGGCGAAGGCGGCCGCATTCGCCGCCGCCGATCTGCTCAATCCCTCCGATCAGGTCGGGATTCTCACCTTTGACGCCGGTTGGGACTGGCTGCTGCCGTTCCGGCAAGTCGGGAAAGGGGAAATTATTTCTGAGCGTCTCTCCTCTGTTCAGTCTGACGGCGGCACCGATCTTTATAAGGCGATGATCGAGGCTTACCGCGCCTTCTCGGCCAAAGACGCAGCGATTAAGCACATTCTTATTTTCTCGGACGGGTTGACCGACAAGGCGGATTTCAATTCCCTCGTGGAAAGGATGGCGCGAGACAAGATCACCGTCTCGACTGTTGCGATCGGCCAGGATGCCGACAGGGGCTTGATGGCCGCCATCGCGAAGGGGGGAAACGGCAGAGCTTATGTCACCGTCGATCCCTTGACCATTCCTCAAATCTTCACGACCGAGACGCTTTTGATCTCGCGCGATCTTCTGATCGAAAAATCGACTCAGCCCGCGGTGACGGACGCTTCAGGGCCGCTTAAAAGCTTCGCTCAAAAAGGGATGCCTCCGGTCCGAGGCTACGTTTTGACTTATCCCAAGACGAACGCGGACTTGTTGATGCGAGTCGATAAGGATCCGCTGTTAGTCTCCTGGCGCCATGGCCTCGGACAGGTTTTCGCCTTTACGTCGGACCTGAGCGGGAGGTGGGGGAAGGAGTGGGTGAAGTGGGACGGGTTTCCGCAGTGGGCGGGTCAGTTGGTGCGAAGCGCGATGCGGAAGAGTTCAGAAGAGACGGTGCGGGTGGAATTCCACCAGGAGCAAGAGGGCGTGAGAGCAGTCGCTGATTTCCTGTCCAAAGAAGGAAACTTTAGCAACCATTTGGATTTGAGTGGGAGTCTGGTAGGACCCGACCAGAAAACGCAAGCCACGCCCTTCCACCAGATCGCCCCGGGACGGTATGAAAGCCGTTTTTCGGCTTCAGGACGAGGCATCTATCTGCTCACGATCTCCGAGCAGAAGAAGGGCGAAGCGCCGGTTGCGGCGGCCACGGCGTCCTTCGTCGCCCCCTATCCGCGGGAGTACCGCGAGTTGAAGGCCAACACCTCTCTTCTCAGCCGCTTGGCTGAGGATACGGGTGGCGAAGTCTTGGATCCCGATAGACTCGACGACGGCCTCAAGCGCCTTTTCACTCCTATTCCCGGCAAGGCCCAATCCGCCCGAGAAACCTGGTGGAGCTTCTCCGGTCTGAGTCTTGGCTTGTTTCTTGTGGGTTTGGCACTGAGGAGATTGCCCTGGATATTCGAGAAAGCAGGGCAAAAGAAGTTGTCAGAGACCGCTTCGAGCGCCTAGAATCGTCCGGGTTTGCTGCCTCGATCATTAGATCTCTCTGCTCGAAAGGAAAGCGTTGAAACAAGATGAAGAGATGGCTTGTCCGACTAGGGTGCATTCTAGTCGCGGCCTTGGTCGCGATTCAGTTTGTGCCGGTCCAGCGGACGAATCCGCGGGTAGAGAGCGATGTCCAAACATCGCCGGAGTTGAAGGCGATCTTCAGGCGTGCCTGCTACGACTGTCACTCTAACGAAACGGTTTGGCCGTGGTATTCTCACATAGCGCCAATTTCTTTCCTCGTCGCAAATGATGTAAAGGAAGGTCGCAGAGAGCTTAACTTCTCGGGGTGGGATCAATACAACGAGCAGAGAAAAGCGAGGAAGCTAAAGGAGATCGTGGAGCAGATCGAGGAGAACAAGATGCCGCAGTGGTATTACATCCTCATGCATCCCGACGCAAAGTTGTCACAGAGCGACAAGGAAATAATTCTAAAGTGGGCAAAACAGCTTTCTTAGAGATGGGCGTGGGAGCTTCTTTTGAGCAAGAACGAAATAATCCCGTTCATCTGTGAGATTTGTAAAGCTCCCTTTGGCGAGGTGGATGGAGGCTCGTGTAAGTCCTGCAGGAGAATAGTGTGGTAGAGAGCACTCCTACAAAGGAGTGATCGAGGGAGGCGGGATCCTTTGCTCCGATTGCACTAAACAAAAGAAGGCCCACAACCTCCAGCGAAAATATGATGAGAGAGACAATCTCGAATAAGGGTTTCTTAGCCGACCCGAAATTCTCCAGTAAGAGAACCTAGACCATGCAATCTAGGTTCCGAATCTCTACAAGCGTTAGAATCAGTCTCTGGATAGGCTTGGTCGCTGTTTTTGCTTTCGTTCTTATTCAATCTGGATGGCAGGTTTCCCCAGAGTGGGAACCTATTCTTTGGATAGGATTCACGATCCTTTATGGGTTCTTTCTATACGAGGTCTTGTTCGGACTCGGCCCCTTCGACACGCATCGGCGGAGTTTGCTCCAAGATTATCAGAACGCATGGTGGAATCAAAAACCGATTCTATGGATCTGTATCATTTTTACCGCTCCCCTATTTGGTAGCGTACTTGGTGGGTTATTTTCTAGGAGGCGCGACACAAATCTGTGGGTCGATGTGGCTGTTTCTCTGGCCAGCCCTCACTGCTCCTGTAACTTCCCTTGTCATCCTTCTGCTTCTTCTCTCAACTTTTGCACCTTCTAACAGGGCCCATTGGTTGGCCAAACACTCCAATCTAGTCCTTATCGTCACTGGTCTGATCGTTTTCACATTACAGAGCGTATTGATTTTTTATGGACTGTCGGAGATGAGAAAAGGTCTAAATTGATGTAGAAAGGTTCTCTGTAGGCCTTCCCGGTCCGGGATGGAGACGGGGCTTGGTTTTGAAATCTAAACAATCTTTTTCGAGGGCGGAAAAGTGAAGAAATTGTACAGCGCACAAGATCCGCTGATGATAGGGCATCTGAAGAACGTCCTTGAAACTTCTGGGATCGAGTGCGTGGTCAAGAATGTGTACCTCGCCAGCGCGGCAGGCGAGATTCCGCCGATTGAGTGCTGGCCGGAGCTGTGGGTCGTAGACGACGCTAGGTATGCTGAAGCTCAGGCGATCCTAGAGGAAACTCTCTCCCCGGTCACATCCATAAAGAAGCTC
>VBLN01000063.1:0-519 GCA_005878685.1 Deltaproteobacteria bacterium
ACAACAGAAGTCTCCCACGCAGAACTGATAGGCAACTATCGCCATCGTATGGATGTACATGGTCCGGGGAGCAGCAAAAAACAAACGTAAACGCGGCTCTGCCATTAATAACGTCCTTACGATTGCGGTGGTATCTAATTGATCTCGTGTGATACCTAAGACTTGGCTACCCTGCATCGGTTGTGCGCGCGTGTGTGTGGATAAACTGGAGCGCAAATTTTCCCATTCTTTCCGCTACTTCCTAAACTGCTGCAGGTTCCAGTAGTTGGTTGCGCAGGCAGAATCATGACACCCACAGTGCCATGACGAGCCCTCCCAGTTGCAAATGTAGGCAAGGTAGGATTGTTTTTGGGTGGTGTCCACATTGGTCCTGGTGTAGGAAGCATTGCCTACGCACCAGAGGCCGCTGATAAGGTTGGAGCAGTTGTAGCTATATGGGATCCAAGATGATCCGCCCCAATAATAGCCTTGGTTGTAGATGTATTGCCAAGAAGACCCGTTACCTATTTGGTAGTCGAC
>VBLN01000063.1:543-10015 GCA_005878685.1 Deltaproteobacteria bacterium
TTTGGGAAAGAACGTTCCATGCCGCTCCGAAGTTGGTTGGGACTGCTACCGACGAAGTAAGGAGGTCGCAGGGCGTGCCGGAGGAAGGAGGTGTAGGAGTGGCCGATGAAGCGCCTCTGGCTACCACGCTTACATTATCAATGTCGGTATGGTCAGTTCCGTAATACACGTTATACCAACGAACATAAAGGACGCTGTGCGGGCCGGAGTTGAAAGCGTGTGAAATGAGCGACCAATTGGTATTTGAAGTGGGGGTCTCTGAATCATAATATGCGACAAACTCTTTGTCATAATTCGGGGGTGTTGGCCCAAGGTCGACTTCCTCGTCGCCATCATTGTCGGGGCAAAGGTTGGCTCGCGTGGGGTCGCTAGGAGGAGGAGGATACTTGGTACAGTCATCCAAAAACGGAATTTGGATCCCTGAAGTCACAAGGGTCGTCCCGCGTATCCAATAACTGAATGTATAGTCCGTGTATGGGGTCACATCGATCCGTTGAAACAGGAACGACTGGTTGCAGCCGGGGCATTCGGAGCCGGTGCCGGAGACATATTGCATCCGTGCGAACTGGGTTCCGTCTGCGGCCGAGCCCTGCATGATCTCGACACCGGCAGGCGATCCCTCCTCTTCACCGCCCCATGGGCGGTCGTGCGGGTCAAGACCTCGCGGCGGCCCTAGCTCGAAGCTGGGGTCCTGAACGAGGTTGACGCCTGATGCGCCAGAAGCAAGCGCATACGCCAGAAAACCGCATACCAGAGCCGTTGTTGTCATGACTAATGATTTTTTCATACATTAATTATACCAGTTCGAGCGGATACATCCTGCAACCAAAGAATTTCGGCGCGATGTTGAGTACATGTTTGATAAGATCGAGTCGCCACCTAAATCTGCTAGTCCTAAAATACGTGGGAAAAGCCTGGTCGTTGATTTTCGACGCATTCAGAAACAATAGGGGACTGGAGGGAGCGAATGCCGATCTGGCTTTACTCATTGTGGATGCTCCCCCAAGTGATACCTTAGCCGCTATCGATTCGGTAGAGTATGTGACTAGATCTTTGCCGACAGCGGCCATTATCCTTGACTTGGTTCAAAGGGAGAAGCGGCTACGCAAGGATTTAAACGAAGCCGTCGAAAATGCCACCTTAGCGGTTGCCCGCGACCAATTGTCATCTCGCGAGATGGCGGAAATTAGCCGCTTTCACCATTTTGATTGGGAGGCAATTGGAGTCAGCATATGAAACGGTAAAAAGTAAGTAGTGGAAAAATCGTTGGCCCCTCCTACAAACTAGCGCGAGCGGGGGACCCCAGGCGCTGCCCGACTTCTGAGATCATCCCACCTCCCCGTCCGATCCGATGAAAAATTTCCCAGCAAGTGGAATAAACGAAAAAGCCCAGCCTACGAGGATCTCTGACAGGCCTGAAGACACGGACAATTCACGCACAGGCCAGAGAAAGGGTTTGCAGCGACGTGCCGCGTTCCCATCCGCACTTCTCTGAGACCTCCTTCAAAACGTTGCTGAAGGGAAATCCTTCATCAAATTTATGTAGGGAATTGCCTTCAACGGCCTAACTGTTCAAATCTTGCGCTTTAATAAAATTCCATCCCAGGTCAATAGGTTAGCTCTGCCTTACACCACTTTGGTATGGCATTTGCGGACAAATCTTTCGCGGACTAGGACTTCATAGCGAGGTTTACGAGAAAAGGCCAATGACCACAAAGGGTTCAAAGTTTCCTCT
The DNA here is from genome assembly GCA_005878685.1 of Deltaproteobacteria bacterium. GTDB lineage: Bacteria > Desulfobacterota > Binatia > UBA9968 > UBA9968 > DP-36. Next base: position 2,279 of record VBLN01000063.1, read on the forward strand.
TTATCGAAGTCTTAGATATCGCATGCCAGCCCTGAACCTAGCGCTAGCGTCGCTGATTTTTGCTCTGCTGATTCCAACCGATCCTTTGATAGGCGGAGGTGACCATGTCGATCCGCTTGATCGTGCGGATGCGGCGACCATCAAGATCTATTCCTTTGTGTCTCGGAAAGGAAGCTTCAGCGAAGGATTGGCTTGGTCCATTGCCGAAGCCATCCTAAAGGAGAGCAAACGACACTCCCTGGATCCCCTCTTGATCCTTGCGGTCATAGAAGTGGAAAGCCGTTTTCGCCCCGGAGCCGTGTCTCCGGGAGGGGCACGGGGCTTGATGCAGATCCGTCCCTTCGTAGCGACTGCTCTCGCTGAAACAGCAGATATTGAGGCCTGGAAAGGTAAAGAGAGCTTGGATGACCCGATACTGAACATAAAGTTGGGGGTTTTTTATCTGAGCCAGCTGAAAGAAAGTTTCAAGGACTTAAAGCTCGCTTTGACGGCGTATAATTTGGGCCCAGCACAGGTTAAAAACAGATTGGAAGAACGGGTGCCTATGTCGTTCACTTATGCAAAAAAGGTGCTTTCGGTTCATCGCATTTACAGGAGCCAGAACACGTCAAAGCAGATGGCCCTTTTGGCCGACCGGGAATCGCAGAGATCCAGTCTGTGATTGTTTGAAGTTTGGGAGGAACACAATGAAAAATCATAAAGCTAGCTTCGTCTTATTCTTCCTGTTTTTTTCTTTTTTACTTCCGCTTCCGCTGAAAGCGGGAGCTCCTACGGAGCAGGTGCGGGGCACTGTAGACAAAGTCCTCGCCATCCTCCAGGATCCAAGTCTTAAATCAAAGGACAAAACGAAGGAGCGCCGGCAGCAATTGCGCCAAGTGATCTCTGCCAGGTTTGATTTTACTGAAATGGCTAAACGTTCCTTAGGACAGCAATGGCAGCGCCGCACGGCCGAGGAACAGGCTGAGTTTGTAAAGCTCTTCACCGACCTGCTAGAAGATGCCTACGTGAGTAAAATGGAGTCTTACAACGGTGAAAAAGTTCTCTACACGCGTGAGAACCAAGATAGTGATTCTGTCGAAGTGGATACGAAGATTGCGACAAAAAAAGGGGAGGAATATTCAATCAATTACAAGCTTCACCAGTCTAAGGGCGAATGGAAAGTTTACGACGTGGTGATCGAAAACGTCAGTCTCGTTAACAATTACCGCTCTCAGTTCAACCGGATTCTTGCGAACTCCTCGTTCAACGATCTGGTTCAACGGATTAAGGAGAAACAGCTGAACGCGGCAGGGACCAAGGGGAAAAGCTGAGATCTCTTAATCGGGGACTTGAGCCATGCGCAGGGTAGGCCATCTGTAGGATGGCTTGATTGTTTTTAGATGTTTTTTGCTTTTGTGGTTCATAGGGCTTTCAGGACAACAAGCGCCTGGGCAAAAGCTAATGTCAGCCATAAGGATCTGAGGGCCTTTACTAAGGCCTACGTCGAATAGGAGCGGAAAGGCCTTAGTTCAAGGCGGGTTTCAATCGGATGGTGATGGGTGTTTTGTTCAAAGTGCTTCGCGACGAAGTAACGATAAAACAAGCTTGATCTCTTAGAAATCCAGCCGGAGATGATGATCTGGCCAACCCCCGGACATTCCCCGCATCTGAACCAATAGGCGAGTCAGAACGTCCCATTTCCATAAGTTCTTGACTTCGTTGCCTTCCTCCCGTAGTTTTCTTCCTAGACTGGCTTATTAATGAGAGTAGTCCGCCGGCCTCCGTGGATTCTCCTGGAGAGCCGGCAGTCTTTTTCGGCCGCGCGAGAGTGGCGGAACTGGCAGACGCACTAGACTTAGGATCTAGCGGGCAACCGTGGGGGTTCGAGTCCCCCCTCTCGCACCAGTATTTCAGAGGGGTAAAAGCGAAGAGCCAGTTTCTGATCATTTCAAAGGAAGGAAACGGCTAAGAGTCTTCAGAATCATCCCCGGTTTCCCTTGGATCAGAAGATGAAAATCGATGTTGACACGTTGACCCCGGTCCAGCGCAGGATTCGGGTTGAATTTCCCCCGGACGCAGTCGAAAAGGAATTTTTTCAGGTTTACGAGAACCTAGGTCGGCGAGCGAGAATCAAGGGGTTCCGCCAAGGCAAGGTGCCTCGCTCTGTTCTGCAGGGACTCTATGGGGACGAGATTAAGGGAGAGGTGCTGTCACGACTGGTAGAGCACTCGCTCAGAGAAGTGGTGAAAAGTCACGGGCTCAAGATGGTCTCTCGGCCCGAGATCGACGCGAACGAGTTGAATGAAGGAAAGACGTTTGTTTTCTCGGCGCTCGTAGAGGTCAAGCCGGAAATCCAGGTGAAGAACTATATTGGGCTTGAAGTGGAGAAGGTCAAGCTTTCGGTGGGGGAAGCTCAGGTCGAGATGGCCCTGCGCCATCTCCAGGAAGAACACGCCCAGTTGGAGCCGGTAGAGGACCGGGATGTCGTTGAGGCGGGAGATTTTGTGGTTCTAGATTTTGTCGGCTCGATAGACGGAAAGCCGTTCCCAGGAGGTCGGCAAGAAAACTATCCGCTTGAAATTGGTAGCGGCAGGGCATTGCCGCAGTTTGAAGCAGCGATCGTCGGGTTGAAAAAGGGTCGGGAACATACTATTAGTTTTGACTATCCAACAGATTATTTTAACCAAGAGCTGGCGGGGAAGACAGCGGTTTTTTCCCTGACCGTTCAGGCGATTAAGAAAAGGGTTTTGCCTCTTCTGGACGACGAGTTTGCCAAGGACCATGGAGAGTCCGCTTCTCTGGATGAGTTAAAACGGAAGCTCCGAGTTCGGTTAGCGAGCGAGCTTGAAGAGATTCAAATCACAGACCTCAAGGAAAAACTTTTGGCTCGTCTCATCGAGGCGAATGCCTTTGAGGTGCCCCCGGCTATGGTGGATCGGCAGGTCCGCTATCTGATGGAGAGGCGCCAAGCGCGGCTGGCGGCCGAAGGCCCGTCCTCTTCCGAAAAGCAGTTTTCTGCGGAGCAGCTGCGGAAGGATCTGGAACCTCAGGCGCGTCGTCAGAGCCAGGCGACGCTCTTGATCGAGAAGATTGCGGAGGCCGAAGGTATTAAGGTCTCAGATGAAGAGGTTCAGCTGAGGATTGAAAAAATAGCTCGCACAGCCGGCGATAAGGGAGCTGCGGTGCGAGAGCTTTATCGACCCAGCGATGCGCGTGAGGGTCTCCGTTCCGAGATGGTCTTCGATCGTACGGTCGAATTCCTGTTGCAGCGGGCAGAGGTTAAAGAAGTTGAGCCACCCGTTGATGAGCAGGAGAAAAAAAGATAAAATACACTTGTGGGTTGGCGGTTCTGAGACTATGAACTTTATCCCGATGGTGGTTGAGCAGACGGGGCGAGGAGAGCGTGCCTACGACATCTATTCTCGACTGCTTAAAGATCGGATCGTTTTTTTGGGAACCGTGGTGACGGACGAGGTGGCAAACCTGATTACGGCTCAACTCCTTTTTCTCGAATCTGAGGATCCGGAACGGGACATCTATTTTTACATCAACACGCCCGGAGGGTCTGTTACTGCTGGTCTCGCTATCTATGATACTATGCAATATGTGCGGCCACAGATGTCGACCGTGTGTGTGGGACAGGCAGCGAGCATGGGCGCGATTCTCCTGGCCGCTGGGACCAAAGGGAAACGGTATGCCCTACCGCACTCGCGCATTATGATCCACCAGCCTTTGGGGGGATTCCAAGGTACCGCGACGGATGTGGATATTCAGGCGCGCGAAATGCTGCGCATGAGGGAAGAGCTCAACAATATTTTGATGAAGCACACGGGACAGAGCCTCAAAAAAATCGAGAAGGATACCGATCGCGACCTTTTCATGAGCGGCAAGCAGGCGCTGGAATATGGCTTGGTCGACGAGGTGATTGTGAACCGACCGGATAGTAACGTGAATCGGCCGGATAGTAAGGATAGTAATAAGAGGTAAACGGGGGTTCTATGCCGAAACATGGGGATGATCGTTCGGGCAATCTCGTTTGCTCTTTCTGCGGCAAGAGCCAGGACGAGGTGCGCAAGCTCATTGCCGGCCCGACGGTGTACATCTGTGATGAATGCATCGATCTTTGTAACGATATCATAGCGGAGGAGTGTGACCACGAAGAGGCGCTCGCGTCTTCTTCCAGCGTTCCCAAGCCAGCGGAGATTAAGCGCGTCTTGGACCAGTACGTGATTGGACAAGAGAGGGCAAAGAAGATTTTGGCGGTTGCGGTTCACAATCATTACAAACGGATCGACCACCAGATGGTGACCGGCGATGTGGAGTTGCAGAAGAGCAATATCCTGCTGCTGGGTCCTACGGGTTCAGGTAAGACTCTTTTGGCCCAGACCCTGGCGCGATTCCTTCAAGTCCCCTTTACTATTGCCGATGCTACGAGCCTGACAGAGGCGGGCTACGTAGGGGAGGACGTGGAGAATATCATTCTCAATCTGCTTCAGGCAGCCGATTATGATGTCGAAAAGGCTCAACGTGGGATTGTCTACATCGACGAGATCGACAAGATCTCCCGAAAATCGGACAATCCTTCGATCACTCGGGACGTTTCAGGAGAGGGAGTTCAGCAAGCGTTATTGAAGATCGTCGAAGGCACCATGGCGAGCGTCCCCCCCAAAGGGGGAAGGAAGCATCCGCAGCAGGAGTTTCTGCAAGTCGATACGACTAACATTCTGTTTCTCTGCGGCGGTGCCTTTGTTGGGTTAGAGGATATCATTCGTAGACGGATCGGACGGAAACGAATGGGGTTCGGGGCAGAATTGGAGGAGCGGGACGGAAAGCGGGGAAACGAGCTATTGCATGAGGTTCAGCCGGAGGACCTGCTGAAATTCGGGCTTATCCCTGAATTCATCGGGCGCCTGCCTGTGCTTGCGACTCTGGATGAGCTCGACGAGGATGCGTTGGTGCGCATCTTAAAGGAGCCGAAGAACGCTCTCACCAAGCAGTATTCCAAACTCTTCGAGATGGAGAGCGTTCACCTGAAGTTCACCGAAGAGGCGCTAAGGGCCATTGCCCGAGAAGCGCTGAAAAGAAAGTCCGGTGCCCGAGGTCTTAGAGCGATTATGGAAAATATCATGCTCGATGTCATGTATGAGATGCCGTCCCAACCCAATATTAAGGAAGTGATCATCTCTGAAGAAGTGGTGACCCGAAACGAAGCTCCTATTATTGTTTATTCCAAAGCTGCAGAGAGCGCATAGGGAGAAAAGATATGTTGTTTCGCAGCGACAAAAAAGACGACAAGGAGAAGGGTGCCGATGGTTTCCTGAAGGTGCCGTTGCTGCCTCTGAGGGATATCATTGTCTTTCCCCATATGGTTGTGCCCCTCTTTGTGGGCCGGCAGCGATCGATCAAAGCATTGGAAGAGGCGACTCAAAAACAAGGGCCGATCTTTCTCTCCTCGCAAAGAGATGCCAAGACGAATGAGCCGACCGAAAACGATATCTATCGTATCGGGACGCTTGGAACCGTGGTCCAGATGCTGAAGCTGCCGGATGGGACGGTCAAGGTCCTGATTGAAGGGAAGAAGCGAGGCAGGATTGCGCGTTACGTCGATCATCCAGACTTCTTCCTCGTGGAGGTAGAGGAGATCGAGGAAGCTGTCGAGAAAAACGTGGAGGTCGAGGCTTTAGTCCGTGAGGTTCACACCACCTTTGAAAACTATGTAAAGTTGAAAAAGAAAATCCCGCCGGAAATGGTCATGTCCGTTGCCTCGATCGACGCTCCGGCCCGGCTTGCAGATACTGTAGTCGCTCATCTCGGCATCAAGCTGGAAGATCGCCAAAATCTTCTGGAGACCCTCAACGCTGCAGAGCGGTTGGAAAAGGTTCTAGGGCATATGCGCGCGGAGATCGAGATCCTGGAGGTGGAGAGGCGCATCCGCTCCCGAGTGAAGAAACAGATGGAGCGCTCACAAAAGGAGTACTACTTAAACGAGCAGATGCGAGCGATCCAGAAGGAGCTGGGCGAGAAGGACGAGTTTAAAAACGAGATTCAGGAGATCGAAGACAAGATCAAACAGAAAAAGCTCTCGGCCGAGGCAAAGGACAAGGTAGAGAAGGAGCTGAAGAAGCTTAAGATGATGTCTCCCATGTCGGCTGAAGCCACTGTGGTCAGGAACTATGTCGATTGGATCCTGAGCCTCCCATGGAACGAATTCACCGACGACAAGCTGGACATCAAGGAGGCGGAGAGGGTCCTCGAAGAAGACCATTATGGCTTGGAAAAGGTGAAGCAGCGGATCTTGGAATATCTCGCTGTTCAAAGCCTTGTGGGCAAGATGAAGGGACCTATACTATGCCTGGTGGGACCTCCCGGCGTTGGCAAGACCTCTCTGGGTCGCTCCATCGCTCGGGCGACAGGCAGGAAGTTTGTTCGGGTCTCCCTGGGAGGGGTACGGGACGAGGCCGAGATTCGAGGGCACCGTCGCACCTACATCGGAGCGCTACCGGGAAAAATTGTCCAGTCCATGAAGAAAGCCGGCTCGAGCAATCCTGTCTTCTTGATGGATGAGGTCGACAAAATGTCGACGGATTTTCGGGGAGATCCCTCCTCGGCGCTTCTCGAGGTGCTGGATCCGGAGCAGAACTTTGCCTTCAACGATCATTATCTCGACCTGGATTATGATCTTTCCAAGGTGATGTTCATTACTACGGCTAATATGCTGGATCGGATTCCTCGCCCCCTTCAAGACCGTATGGAAATTATCCGAATTGCGGGATACACAGAATTGGAGAAGCTGAACATTGCGAAGAGATATTTGGTTGACAAGCAAAGGGAGTCGAACGGCCTCAAACCTGAGAACGTTATCTTCTCGGATAGTGCTATTCTTGGGTTGATACGCCACTACACGAAAGAGGCTGGGGTGAGAAATCTGGATCGCGAACTCGCATCGATCTGTCGGAAGGTGGCGGTGGAGGTAGTGAAGAGAGACCGCGACGCTAAGATCACCGTCAGCGGGAAGAGCCTGCATAAGCATCTTGGTCCGCCGAAGTACCGGTATGGGAAGGCCGAGGTGGAGCATCGGATTGGAGTCACCACAGGACTGGCCTGGACCGAACTAGGGGGAGAGCTGCTAGCGACGGAGGTGACGATCATGCCGGGCAAGGGTCAACTCACGGTCACGGGGCAGTTGGGCGACGTGATGAAGGAATCGGCGCAAGCAGCGATGAGCTACGTGCGTTCGCGTGCCGAAGATTTGGGATTGGCAAGAGACTTCTATCAAAAGATCGACGTGCATCTCCATGTGCCCGAGGGCTCCATCCCCAAGGATGGTCCATCCGCTGGCATTACTATGGCGACCTCTTTGGTTTCCGCTCTGACGCGGATTCCCGTGCGTCATGATCTCGCCATGACCGGTGAGATTACCTTGAGAGGAAGGGTGCTTCCGATCGGGGGGCTGAAGGAGAAGGTTTTAGCCGCGCATCGCGGCGGGATTAAAACGGTTCTGATACCTGAGGAAAACGAGAAGGACATTGAAGAGATCCCGACCACAATCTTGAAAACCGTCGATCTGGTGGTGATAAGCCATATGGATGAAGTCCTGAAAAAGGCACTGATGTTGGATGATCCGGAGAGTCTCTTTAAGAGAAGCGATGAGTCGGTTATTAAAAGTGAATCGTCTGCTTTTGAAGAAAAGGAAGACGAAACCCCGGGCGCCGATATCTTGCCACAGTAAAATCGGCCGGCTTTGAACCGGGCAGATTG
>VBLN01000422.1:0-2312 GCA_005878685.1 Deltaproteobacteria bacterium
CCCAGGAACAGCGCCAGATCGAACAATTCGCCCGTCTCAACGAGGAATACCAGCGCAGGAGCACGGAACTTGCCGTGCTCCGGGGTCGGGTCGAGCCTTTTATGAAGGCGATTAGCGGCCTTACGATCCTGGTCGTGATCTGGTACGGCGGAATCCGCGTAGTTCGAGGAGATTTGATGGTTGCCGATTTGGTCGCCTTCATTGCCTATCTCAACGTGCTCGCCTGGCCTACCGCGGCGTTCGGGTGGATGCTCTCTCTGATCGAAAGAGGACGGGCCGCGATGGAGCGTCTCGAGGAAATCTTCGAAGTCGAGCCCGAGATCGTGAGCCCATCTACTCCCCGAGCGTTGCGGAAACTGGAGGAAGGCGTCGAGTTCCGCGAGGTTTGGTTTGCCTACGGGTCACAGCTTAATGGGCAGGGAGTCGTCAAAGACATCAGTTTCTCTCTGCCGCGCGGCAAGACGTTGGCCATCGTCGGTCGTACCGGCGCTGGGAAGACCAGCCTGGCGCAACTGGTTCCCCGCCTCTATGATGTTTCTTCCGGAGAGGTGCGGATCGATGGGAACGATGTCCGTACTCTGCTGCTTTCCGACCTGCGCCGCTTGATCGGATATGTTCCTCAAGATCCTTTTCTCTTTTCGGCCACCCTCAGACGGAACCTCTCCTTCGGCCGAGATCAAGTGTCCGACAGGGAATTGGAAGAGGCGATTCGCATTGCCAGACTGGACCGGGACCTGGCGATCTTTCCGCAAGGGCTCGATACGATAGTCGGCGAGCGGGGGATCACTCTCTCGGGAGGTCAAAAGCAAAGGGCTACATTGGCCCGAGCGTTACTGTTGGACCCGCCTATACTGATTTTGGACGATTGCCTTTCGAGCGTCGATGCCGAGACCGAACATCAAATCCTAACCGGTTTGAGAGAGGTCCTCAGGGATAAGACCTGCATCCTTATCTCCCACAGGATATCGGCGATCAGAAGCGCGGATCGGATTTTGGTTGTGGATGATGGAAGGATCATCGAGCAGGGCGATCATCAGGCCCTGCTGCGGCAAGGCGGAGTTTATGCCGAGCTCTTCCGCAAGCAGCAGCTCTCCGAAGAGCTGGACAGAATTTGAAAACAATTTTGAGTGGTGAATTTTGAATTTTTAATTCAACTCAAAATTCAAAACTAAGAATTCAAAATTTAACGTCGTGGAACAGGATTACGAAGAGATTTTCGGCAAAGCGTACGATCTCAGACTAATCAAGAGGTTGTGGCGATACCTTGCCCCTTATCGGGGTCTCTTTTGGTTTTCGCTCGCCCTTTTGCCGTTGCAGCAGCTCTTCGGCCTCGCGCAGCCCTATCTCATGAAGGTGGCGATCGATCGCTACATCGCAGAGAGGAACCTCTGGGGACTCTCCGGGCTCGCGCTTCTCTTCGTCGTGGTCGTCCTCGGCGAGGCGCTGGCCCTCTATTTTCACTATTTCATGACGATGCGGGTCGCGCAGCGATGTTTAGCCGACATTCGCGTAGCTATTTTTTCCCATATCCAGAAGCTCCCCATGAGTTATTTGGACAGGAATCCCGTCGGGCGTCTGGTCACCCGCGCGACGACGGATGTCGATGTGCTGCAGGAGATGTTTGCCTCCGGAGTGATGACCCTGGTTTCCGACTCGATCATGGTGCTGTGGATCGTGGGGTTCATGGGTTACATCGATTGGAAATTGACTCTGGTTTCGCTCGCGCTGCTTCCCGCGATGATCTGGGCGCTCAATTTCTTCAGGCTCAAGGCGCGCCAGACCTACCGGCTGATTCGGGAGCGGATCGCCCGCTTGAACGGCTATCTGGGCGAAGCGATCTCAGGGATGGCGGTGATCCAGCTTTTCGTCCGCGAAGAGAAGAGCTACCGGGAATTCGACGAACTCAACGCGGCGCATCGCGAAGCGAACCAGTGGTCGAATATCTACGAGGCCACTCTCTATTCGATGGTCGAGGCCGCCGGCTCTGTGAGTGTGGCTCTTCTCCTCTGGTATGGAGGCGGCGAAGTCCTGCACGCAGCCATCGGCATCGGGACCCTGGTGGCGTTTAAAGAATATATCCATCGCCTGTTTGTGCCGCTGCGGGATTTCGGCCAGAAATACACAGTCATGCAATCCGCCATGTCGGCCGCGGAGCGCATCTTCGATCTCCTCGACACACCCGTCACGATATCCAGTCCGCCCAAACCCGTTGTTCCAAGGCCGTTTCGCGGAGAGATCGCCTTCGAGGATGTCTGGTTTGGTTATAAGAGAGACGAACCGGTGCTCGGCGGCGTCTCTTTCAGGATCGAGCC
>VBLN01000422.1:2326-2605 GCA_005878685.1 Deltaproteobacteria bacterium
TGGGGGCGACAGGTGCGAGGAAAACGACGACGATCAAGCTCCTCAATCGTTTCTATGACGTCGATCGCGGCTCTATCAAAGTCAGTGGCATCGACGTTCGGGAATGGGATCTTCATGCTCTCAGGCGACATATCGGGGTGGTCCTTCAGGATGTTTTTCTGTTTTCAGGAGATATCGGGACCAATCTTTCACTGGGGGATCCTTCCATTCCGCTTGCGCGAATCGAGAGCGCGGCCCAGCATGCGAATGTCGCGGCGTTTATCCAGCGCCTCCCTGAGG
>VBLN01000417.1 GCA_005878685.1 Deltaproteobacteria bacterium
TGCCATGACGACGGCCTCCACCAGAAACTGGAGCATGATATCGCGGCTGCGGGCCCCCACGGCCATGCGAATGCCGATCTCGCGCGTGCGTTCCGTCACCGAGACGAGCATGATGTTCATAATACCTATGCCACCGACGAGCAGAGAGATGGAGGCCACGGCCCCAAGCAGGACCGCCATGACTCGCGCGCTGCTCGACGCGGCTTCAGCGATGTCGGAGAGATTACGGATAAAGAAATCATCCTCGCGATCCTGCAGGATCCGATGACGCTGACGCAGCAGTGCCGCGATCTGCTCCTGCGCTTCCGCAACACGTTCGGCGCTCACCGCCGCCACCACGATGCTTTGAAGGTAGGTAATCCGCATCAGCCGTTTCTGCATGGTCGTGTACGGAATCATGACGATGTCATCCTGATCGGCGCCTTGGCTGCTCTGTCCCTTCGGAGCGAGCACCCCGACGACGCGAAACGGAATGTTTCTGATGCGGATGACGGCATCGATCGGGTCATCATTGCCAAACAGATTGTTGACCACCGTCTGGCCTAAAACCGCGACTTTCGCGGCGCTCTCAACATCGCCATCATGGACGAAACGGCCGGCTGCAATTTGCCAATCCCGGATCTGTTGGTATTCCGGGGCAACCCCTGTCGCTATCGTGCCCCAGTTGAGGTTTCCCGCGACCACCTGGTCGTTGCGCCGGAGAACGGGTGAAGCAAAGGCGACTGCCTGAATCTCCTGGGTCATGGCTTTGGCGTCCCCGTCAACGAGTGTACTGACGCCACCGAAACCGGTGCGAACGCCGCCCTGAGTCAGCGTCCCTGGAAGCACGATGAGAACGTTGGTACCGAGACTCGCGATCTGGGCCCGGATCGTCGCCTTGGCTCCTTCGCCGATGGCTACCATGGCGATGACCGCGCCGACACCAATAATAATGCCCAGCATGGTCAGGAAGGCCCGCAGCTTGTTCCGCCCCAGCGCCCTAAGCGCTATCCTCAAAGTCATGAGCCACATAGACTTACCCGTGGCGCGTTCGCGTCTCCTCCACGGTTCGCTCGTCAGACATTAGTTGGCCGTCTTTAAAATGAATCCGCCGCTTCGCATAAGCCGCAATGTCCGCTTCGTGGGTCACTAGCACAATGGTCATCTTTTGTTCTGCGTTCAGCCGTTGGAACAGGGTCATAATGTCCGCGCTGGTCGCGGAATCGAGATTGCCGGTGGGCTCATCCGCCAGGATCAAAGAGGGTTGATTAACCAAAGCTCTTGCAATCGCGACCCGTTGTTGTTGGCCGCCGGAAAGCTGATTGGGTTTGTGATCGAGACGCGTCTCAAGTCCCACGAGAGACAGGACTGCCATCGCTCGATGATGCCGCTGCTTGCCCGCGGAGCCGTTGTACATCATCGGCAGCTCGACGTTTTCGAGCGCCGTCGTCCTCGACAACAGGTTGAATCCCTGGAAAACGAAACCGATGCGTTGATTGCGGATGTGAGCCCATTCATCTCGAGACAGCGAGCCCACTTCTTCGCCATCAAGGAAATACGTGCCGCTCGTGGGTCGATCGAGGCATCCCAGGATATTCATGAAAGTCCACTTTCCAGAACCGGAAGATCCCATCACCGCGCCAAATTCGCCGCGGTCAATGGTCAGGTTAACGCCTCGTAGGGCCGGGACCTCCACATCTCCCATCCGGTAAGTCTTGTGGAGACCCTCAACGCGGATCAGTTCGCTCATCGGAAGCCAAAACCGCGCGGCTGCGCTGGCTGGAACGGGTTCACGACGCCTGTTTGGCTCTGCGTGCCGGCGCCGCTTGCCATGCCGATAATCACGGCATCGTTTTCTTCGAGTTCCCCACTCCGGACTTCCGTCCTGGATCCGTCGGTGATGCCGAGCTGGACATCAACAGGTTGCGCCTTGGCATTTTTGAAAACGTAGATTCGCGCAGAGCGCGCGCTCCTTACTCCGCCGCCACCACCGCCTGAGCGGCTCGTCTGTCTAGTACCCACCGCGGGCGCTGCCCTGCTTTGCTCTTGATGCAGCAGTTCCTGAGCTTCGTCCTTCTGCCCAGAGGGTCTAAAGCGCATCGCCATGTTGGGGATGGCCAGCACATCTTCGCTCTGGCTCACCAAAAACTGCACGTTGGCGGTCATGCCTGGCTTGAGCAGCAGCTCCTTATTGTCGATCCGAACCACGGCGTCATAAGTCACCACATTCTGCACTACCGTCGGCGCGTTGCGCACCTGATAAACCACTCCCTTGAAGCGGCGGGTCGGATGGGCATCCACGGTGAAAGTCACCTCTTGCCCTTCACTCACATTACCGACATCCGCCTCGTCGACATTGGTGTGCACTTCCATTTTCGACAGGTCGTTAGCGATGGTGAACAGCGTCGGAGCCTGTAACGACGCGGCTACGGTTTGACCCACATCCACGGTGCGCGAGATGACAATGCCATCAACGGGCGAGCGAATGACTGTATTGTTAAGGTCCACCATGGCCTGATTCCCTTGTTGACATCGAGCTGCGCTACCGCGCCATCATAGGCGGTTTGAGCCGCATCCAAATCGCTTTGCGCGACGAGATCCCGTTTCATTAGTTCCTTGTTGCGCGTCAAAGTCCGCTGAGTATCCTCCACGCTGACCTTCGCCTTAGCCAGATTGGATCGGGCCGCAAGGAGATTGGCTTTAGCTTGATCCACCGCTGCTCTGAACTTGTCTTGATTGAGTTGGGCCACGATCTGGCTCGCCTTCACTTTGCTATTGAAGTCGGCGTAAAGCTTATCGATGGTTCCGGAAACCTGGCTTCCGACCTGCACGGTAACCACGGCTTGAAGCGTTCCTGTGGACGATACCACTTGGGTGATGTTGCCCTTCTTAACTGGCATCGTTACATAAGGAGATTCCTTGGCTCCGTCCTTGAAGCCCCAAAAACCTAAGACTAGGACGCAAGCCAAAAAGACGGACCCTATCGTGACGATTCGTTTGCGTTTCACAGCCTTCCCCGCACACCCCGGAAGATTTTCTCGACGATTTGGCTGACCTCCCCTTTCTCAGGACGGTTGAACGTCACCCCACTCATCATGACCGCATCCGGCTCCTGATCTTCCAGAAGCTGCTCAAGCTCTACTGCGAAGAGAGACATAAAAGGCACGTCCCTCATAGACTCCTGGAGCTCTCTTGCAGTCCCCTTGAGATAGTAGTTGAAACCTCTGTCGGTAACCAACAGCGTGATTTTTCCCGTGCGCCTCAGATTCTTAGCAGTCGTGCTGGTCTTACCGATTGCCAGATCGATCCTAGCCCGATCCTTGGCAACGATCTCATGATAGGAGAGCATAGCTGGATGAGCCCAACCTTCTTCGTCCACCGTGACAATCACGATGGCCTTCCCCGCCTTGGAGCTTACGTCTTCGCCCTTGAGGCGATCAAAAAGCTCAGCAGTTAGCTCTCTCCCAAGCACCTGGGACATCGTTCATTCCCTAATTATTTTAGACGCTTAAGAAAACGTTTCGGCTTACCTTTCACTCGTCCGTTACTAGCAGTTCCTGCCTCTTGCCGAATCCCTGTTCGTTGTCGATGTAAAAG
>VBLN01000418.1 GCA_005878685.1 Deltaproteobacteria bacterium
AGATCGGCGGTCCGAAGCAGTTCGAGCGACACTTGACGGATCCGGATTTTGATGGCTCTGCCGTCGGCTGGATCGCTCAAGGTGATGTCAATGGCGCTGTAAACCACTGCTCCTTCGACCAGCTCAAACAGTCCGGCAACATGACCCATGGGTTCTTGAACTTCATCATGATGATGGGCGTCGCCAACGCCAGCCGGCCTTCTTATGCCGAAGGGTGTGATGCCGGCTTCCCGGCGGTGCCGTTTTTTAGTTGGTAAGCAAAACAGGGAGCGGCGCTATGAGCAAATACGTCGTCAACAAGTTCATACATCTGGTCAACATGAACGAGTGGGCTGAAAAAGAATATAAAGCCGATCCGGCCGCATTCGTCGATAAATGGGAGAAGGGTGAAAAACTTAAACTATCCGCTGAAGAACGGGACGCACTTGCTACGCGAGACTATGGAAAACTCTATGCCCTGGGAGCCCATCCCTTTATGCTCTGGAGCTTTACCGAAGCGGTCTGGGTCGATGAAATTCCAAGAGAAGAGCTAGTGAAGGATTATAAGGAGAAGGCCGCCAACGCAGGCTATCCGAACTTCAAGACATAACAGTACTGAGTTATGAGGCCTGAGTGATGAGGGAAGAATAGCAAGTCAGTCCTCAGCGCTCATGACTCAATCCTTAGGCCTAGAAATTAAGCTTGAAAAGCTTCTTCGCGTTATCCAGCATGATCTTCTGACGCACCTCGGGCTTGATGTCCATCTGCCCGAACTCCTCCAGCCATCGCTCGACCCCCATGGACGGCCAGTCAGAGCCGAAGAGGACCTTATCTTGCAGGATCGAGTTGGCGTGATGCACCAACTCTCTGGGAAAATATTTTGGCGCCCAGCCTGATAAATCGATGTAGTAGTTCGATTTGTGTCGCGCAATCGCTAAGGCCTCCTCCTGCCAGGGCCAAGAAGGATGTGCACCAATGATTTGTAGCTCAGGAAAGTCGGCGGCCACGTCATCGAGATGGATCGGCTGCGTGTATTTGAGTTTGAAACCCATGCCGCCCGGAGTGCCTGCGCCGGCACCTGCCATGCCGGTGTGGAACAGCATAGGCAACCCCAATTTCTGCACCTCTTCCCAAAGCGGATAAAAGCGCGTGTCATTCGGAAAAAACTGTTGCCGCGCGGGATTCAGCTCTCCTACGCCGTGCAAGCCCAGGTCTTTGATCTGGCGAATCTCATCCAGAGCGACCTTTCCTTGCCAGGGATCGATGACACCAAAGCCCATAAAGACATCCGGGTGCTTCTTGACGTACTCGGCGACGTGGCTGTTGGGCACGGGCGTAAGACCGGTGATCGTCTGGTCGGTCGTGTTCATGATGATCGCCATCATGTTACGCGCGCGGTATTGATCGGCCATCTCATCGCTTGAGACCGGCTTGCGCTCGCGGCCAAAGTAGCGCGCCATCTGCTGGGCCCGAGCCCCTCTGGCCTTGATCGAGGCCTCGTCGCTCATGTGAACATGGACATCAATAGCTTTAACTTCCATCGTTTTCTATCCTCCTTTTTTGACGACTCTAACATCTACTGCTGCCACGCCGCGACCCTGCTCGCGGACGATTAAAGGATTCACTTCAAGGTCCGAAATAAAGGAACGAGACGAGAGAAAAACTTCTGAGAGGCCCGTGACGGCCCGAACCAAAGCCTCGACGTCTCGAGGCGGTTGCCCTCTCACCCCCTTAAGAACGGAATAACCCTTCAGCTCCGTTAGCATCTCGCGCGCGTCGGCTTCGTCAATCGGCAAAAGCCGAAGGGCGAAATCCTTGAGCACCTCAACAAAGATGCCGCCGAGACCAATCATAACGAACGGACCGTATTGCGGATCCGTGCGCGCGCCGAGAATCATCTCCGTTCCTTCAACCATCTGCTGAACTAACAGCTTGGCGGATGGCGCCAGGCCTAGCAGGCGCTTCCCCTGTGTCTCCACTTCCTCGGGCCCACGCAAAGAGAGGACCACCCCTCCAGCCTCGGTCTTATGTACGATCTCACGCGCGACGAGCTTCAGCGCTACAGGAAATCTGATCTGCTTCGCCTTAAGCGCAGCTTCAGCAGCGCTCGACGCAATGGCCTGCCGAGGAAGAGTAAGCCCATGGCGTTGCAACAGACGCTGAAAATTCTCTCCTTCCAGATCCTCCACTTTTCCTTCGGGCTCTGGCAATGATGGAACCCCTTTTTTCTTGCGGTAGCCATAAAAACCAAGCCCTTTAAGCGCTCTGAGGGTCGCCGTAATTCCCTGGAGAAAAGGCAGCCCTGTCTCTTCCTGATAAACCCTGCTTTCCTCCGTGAGGCTGTACGTCGCGCGGGCAAAAGCTAGGACTGGCTTTTCGGTGGTGGCCGCGAGCGATTTGAAGAGAGCGGGATCCCTTTTCTCAGGATGGCGGGGCAGCTCGCCATGGATAGCGAGCATGTCGACTCCATTGTCTTCGGCGTGTAGGCGGACAATCTCGACAAATCCCTTTTCGTCGC
>VBLN01000425.1 GCA_005878685.1 Deltaproteobacteria bacterium
GCTGTAGCCGGCGCGGGTCACAGTGCTAAGCTCGTGACACTGAACGCAATAAGTCTGGATTGTTTTCTTGCCGTTCCCTTCGGGCAATTCACTTTGACTTCGCGCGGCAACGACGGAGCAGAGAAAGACTGCCGCCATCAAGGGAAAAAGTGATTTGTTCGACATAGTTCCCTCCGTCAAGAAAAAGCTTTTTTTGCATCCTATCAATCAAAGTGACCGACCCTCAATACTTACGCTCAAATGTGGAGATCACCCAGCATGCCATATTGCCCCACGTTTTTTGTGACGTAGCTCATGCAGGTACATGGCTCTAACGTCCCGCATAACCCGCGGCGGGCGCCTTCGCAACCTCAAGGGATTACGGCAACCAAGCCACCGGCGTCCGCCGCCGCGTTCATGCGGATGTTAGGCTTCGTGCCCATCAACGGTCTGTAACTCGGCACCAATATTCTTGATTTTTATTTTCGAGATTTCGTAGACCATGTCGAACGTGCTCAGAGAGTGGATCCAGTCGGCATTGGCATCACGTAGAAACTGCTGCTTGTATGCCCCACAGAGAACCGGATCCCGCTGTTCAAGTGCATCGAAGAACAGGTTCCAGAGTTCTCGGACGCTTTCGAAGAAAACGCCCCCTAGCTGTAGTCCAGGTTGTCCCTCGCTAGTCTGGGCCCCCTTTGGTATCGGATAGCGTCCTTTCCACTCGATAGTCGCTTGCATCGAGTCAAGGAAGTCAAGCTGTTGGCTTGTGAGACTAAGGCCCCAAGGATCAGCCACCGACTGCGCCAGAAGCCTCAGCTTGTGGGTCTCGAATCTCTTAGCCCATCCAATCTGATCAAGACAACACTTCATCAGCGTTTCAAGGGCGTAGCCGGCCAAGAGGTTGCAGGACCCAAAGTTCATGTATGTGACGAATCCGTACTGATCAATGTGGAAATCCCAGAGGTCGGTGCGGCGTTCTGGTCGCTTCATGGTCATGTTCACGATGTGCAGATAGCAAACCCAAAAAGGCAATCGAAACTCCTCTGAAACCATCCCCAGTCGTATCCGCTCATCTCTCGTTCCCGCGTCGCGAAGCCTAACTATTAGATATACTGCGAGGCTGTTCGCAGCATATCACAGTGAGCACACCCACTCAGGCAAACTATAATCAGCTGTAATGTCCCTTAGCTGCGATCTGTCAAGACTGTGTCCCGCGAGATAGACTGCCGAGCTGGCAGCCTATCTAGATATCAGCCCGCAGTATATCCAGGCTGAGCCTACCGTCAGGCGGTAAGCAAGAGCAAACGTATTTTCAGTACCAGCACGGCCATCACAAAAAGCGCACCACCGCGAAAATACCTAGCATTGAGAAGGCGAGGTCGTGGCGCCGACGCCGGCGCGAGCCGCGGCGTGGAGACTGCGCTGGGCGGAAAGTTCGCCTGCTACAGCGCCAACGAAAGGACCAAGCAAAACGCCTGGCAGTCCAAAGAAAAGACCCACGAGGCCGCCAACGGCCGCGCCAATGATTGCGCGCTTCGACGCGCCGAATCGCTTCGCGCCAAATGCAGTCGCGGCGAAGTCGACGACATAGGTGAGAAGCGCGAGCACGCCTAAGGTCACGAGCGTGCCCCAACCCACGTACATAAAATTGTCAGCCCAAGCCGCTAGCCACAGTCCGGCAAAGAGCAACGGGGCGCCGGGCAAGGCCGGAAGAACAAGCCCCGCTATGCCTACGACAACCAGAACTATCGCGAGAAGCCAAAGGAGAAGTGCGATTTCCATCTGCGGAGTCGTGAATGGTGTGCTAACGCTCACCCGTTACGGGCACGGCGCGCTTGGTTAGCCCATCTCGGTTGACGATTTTACTGTTTGAGGCAGCTTCCATTTCTGTTTCCAAGCCCACCTCGTCTCCGCTCACTTCAGCGCCTGCAGCAATCCTTCTCTCTTGGCGACTTCGAGGGCTGTAGTCTTCTCTTTCTCGATCATGGAGCGAAACTCGGACGGCGGGATGTACTGAACGACTCCTCCGGTCTTTTCGATCCTGGCGCCAAATTCCTTGGATTTGATTGCTTTCTCAGCCGCGGCCGTAAGAGTATCGACGATCGGCTTCGGCGTGCCTGCAGTCACGAAGGCCCCGGCCCAGCTATCCAGATAATCTCCCTTGATCCCCAGCTCGGCGGTCGTCGGCGCGGACGGAAGCGCCTTCATCTTGTTGCGGCCCATGAGCGCCAATGTCCTGATCCTGCCGGCGCTTTCCTGCGGCAGCGTGGCGATCGCGGTGCCGATGACAAAATCGATGTGCCCGCCCAACAGGGCTGGGATGTATTCTCCGCCTCCTTTGAAAGGCACGTGTTTGATCTTGACGCCCGTATTCTGGGCAAAGATCACAGAATTAAAATGACCGCCAACCCCGGTGCCTGCAGTGGCGTAGGACAATTTGCCTGGCTCCTTTTTCGCCGCCTCGATCAGATCATTAAGGGTCTTGTACGGCGATTCGGCCCGCACGGCGAGTCCGTCCGGCGCCGACGTGATAAAAGCCACCGGATAGAAATCCTTGTTTGCGTCATAGTGGACGTCTTTAAGAACAACCGGCGCCAAAACCATCCCGCCCAGCGTGTTGACGAGAAGACTGTATCCGTCCTTGGGGGACTGAAGCATGCTGGTGGCGGCAAGACTGCCGGTCGCGCCCCCTTTATTGATCGGTGCGATCGGAGCATTCAGAATCTTTGACATCTCTTCGGCGAATATTCTTCCCGTCACGTCGGCGAAGCCGCCCGCGGGAAAAGCGACGACCATCTCAATCGGCCGCGATGGATACTTTTCCTGCGACCAAGCCACGGGAGTCGCCGAATAGAAAGAGATTCCCAGAACCAACCCTAGCGCGAGCAGAATCTTTCCGTTTAAAAGAGTCATTCTTTCCTCCTTTCCGAATCAGAAACCAAAGACCCCCATGGGAAGCCTGATCTTCAGCCAAAGTTCAAAAAGCACGAAGCTCCCCAGCGCCGCAGTACCGGCGACGCCCAGCGCGCGGAACCAGCTCTTCCCTTCGCTTACCCCAAGAAGAAAGCTCAAGAGGAGAAATGTGGTCAAGACAAATCCGAGCTTTTCTAAGAAGAGGGCGTAGAGAACCAGCGACACTAGAACAAAACTGATCTTTGCCCAGTTTGTGCCGGCGATCTCTCGAGTCTCCGTAGCGACATCGCGGAGAGGTCCGGCAAACAGGATGAGCGACAAAAGCGCCAAGATCAATCCGGACCAGAAAAAGATGAAACCGGATCCTGGGTCAGTAACGCTGCCGATGCCGAGCCGAGTCGCGCCGTAGCATATCAGGAGACCCAGGACAAACCAGAAAAGATTGCTACAGTGGTCGGCCGTTATTCTAGTCTTCTTCGCTGAGTCCACGCCCCAATCTTATCTTGCTGAACAGCGGTGCTACAAGAACAAAAAGCGCAAACAGGATAAAAGCTGCGGATATAGGCCGCTGGAGAAAAATCATGAAACTCCCATCGGACAGGATGAGCGATCGCCGCAAAGCGGTTTCGAGCAGAGGACCCAGGACAAAGGCCAGGACTAAAGGCGCGCCTTCGAATTCGAATTTCTTCATCAGGAGACCGACGAGGCTGAAGATAACGACGACGTAAATATCCGCCGTGCTGTTGTTCAGGCTGTAGGCGCCGATCAGGCAGAACAAAATGATGAAGGAAGAAAGATAGGCATAGGGGATCTTCA
>VBLN01000064.1:0-2769 GCA_005878685.1 Deltaproteobacteria bacterium
TTGCCGACGGATGCGGCAATGACGACGCGGCGAAGTTCTTTGCCCGAAACGTTAGTTGCTGGCATAAGTTTCCCTCCCTTGGTAGTGGTTTCGCCTCAGTCTCTGAGGGTGCTCTCCCTTTAGCAGAGCTTGCAACAGCCTGTCAAGGCCATCCCAGCTCCCTCAGTGTGTCCGAAGCCAACGCTCTCTTCCGGCGTCGCCCACAGGGCAAAGCCAATCCAGCCGGCCAAGGTGCAGCATGCCAAGATTTATGACCAACGCCTCAAAGCTCTCATCAGGAAATGAGAGTGCTTCTGCATCGCTCTCTCGTACTCGGCAACGAGACTCTCCCACCCGGCGCGCTCAAATTCCGAAAACCACCCGTCTCGGAGGTTGCAGAAGTCGTCATGGCCTAAAGTAAAGACGACAGAGGCAGCTACCGACCGCGCACTTCAATTCTCAATGACCCAGACATCGTAAAGCAGCTCCGATCGTGGCACCCTTACCTCTCGCGTCTGTTCTTCCATGAGCTAGCGAGTGCCCCTGGAATCGTTCAGCACGGCACGTGCGGCACGCTCACCCGGCGCGCCCCAAACGCAGCCGCCAGGATAAGCGCCAGCCCCACAGAGATACAGACCATCGATCGGCGTGCGCGCTCCAGAGCAACCGTGCGCCGGCCGATAGTCGAAGAGCTGCCGGGGCAATAAATCGCCATGGAACTGGTGACCGCCGGTCATGCCGAAGCGCCGTTCCAGGTCGAGCGGGGTCATCACCTCGGTCGCAAGGATGCAGTCATAAAGATTGGGAGCGTAAGAAGCCACGGTCTGCAAAACCAGATCGCCCGCCATCTCGCGCTGCGCGTCCCAACCTCCCAACATCGGATCCAGATGATAGGGAAAATACTGCGCATAGCAGGTGAGAGTATGCCGCCCTGGCGGCGCGAGCGAATCGTCGATAGCGGACTGCATGTGGACGGTCATGAACGGCTTCGGTGACGGACGGCCGCGCCTGGCCGCGTCCCAGGCGCTTTCCATATAGTCGAGCGAGGGACACAAACTCACACGGGCAGGGTGTGACACGGCCGGTGGCGTGCCTTGGAAGCGCGGCAGCGCCTTTAGGGCGCAGTTAACCTTTAGCGCCACTCCCTGCATCTCAATGTTCTCAATCGCGCTCGCAAAGCCGGGCGACAGATGCTCACGGCCGACAAGCTCGAGAAAAGTCCGCTGCGGGTCTGCATTGGACACGACGACGTCCGCCTCTATCCGCTCGCCGCTCGTCAGTTCGACGCCACATGCGCTGTCGCCGGCTACCATGATCCGCGCCACGTCCGCATTCGTCCGCAACGCGGCGCCGTGATAAGCCGCTGCCGCCGCCAGTGCCTGAGACAGCCCGCCCATGCCGCCTCGAACGTAACCAGCACGCCCCTTCACGCCTGCCGTCCCGCCGAATAAATGGTGCGCCATCACGTATGCCGTTCCCGGTGTTTGCGGACCGGCGTTCGTTCCAAAGGTGCTGGTGAAGCCGAGCACAGCCTTCACCGCGTCCGAGTCGAAGCGCTGGTCCAGCAAATCCCACATGCTGCCGAGCAGGAAACGATCGCATAGCTCGGCCTTGCCGACAGCGCGAAAACGTTCCTGGACCTCTTCCAGGGAGGGCACCGCATCGACATAGAGCATCGGTTCAAGGACATCGAGAAACGCCAGACACTCGCCGTAGAACTCGCCGAAGGTACGGGCATCGCGCTCGGAGAAGCGGCGCAGCTCCTCGCGCGTGCGCGCCGCATCTTGCCAGAGCGCGATATAGCGGCCGTCAGGAAAAGGAAAGACAGTGAGCGGGTCCGGGAGTAGCAGCTCGAAGCCGAAGTGAGTGAGGTTAAGCTCGCGCACGATTTCTGGCCGGAAATTGGCGCACTGCGCCGCGCCGGTCGAAACGCGGTAGCCGGGAGCACCAACGATCTCCTCCGTGACGCACGCGCCGCCGAGCAGCGGTCGGCGTTCCAACACGAGCGGGTGCAGACCGCCGCGCGCGAGATAAGCCGCGCAGACCAGCCCGTTGTGCCCGCCGCCGACAATCAGTGCATCGTATTCAGCCACCGCCGCAGGATCTCATGTTCCCGGTTGATGGTCTCCGCCCCTGCATCTGACTAGTCCAAAAGCGAAACAAATGCAAAGGAGCAATCCTAAAAGTCAAGAGTTGTGTTGTCTTCCTTCGAGACCTTCGTGCCCTGGTTAGAACAGACAAGGAGCGGAGGAGACGGGGAGTCCTCCCAGTCTCCCTATCTCCCAGGCTGTCTTTCCACCACGAAGAGCACGAAGCACACGAAGTTTGGATCATTTGTCGTGCCAAGAACAGGTCCTTGGCTTGCTTGACTTCCAGGAAACTTGTCGGGTATGCAGCATAGGGGAGTAACGGCACTCACGAATTGGTGCGAAACCCATGCAAAAGGATCTCCGCACTTTCATCGGGCAGCTTGAACTCGAGGGGCCCGAAGAATTCATCAAAATCAAAAAGAATGTGAGCCCTAAGTATGAGGCCACCGCCCTTCTCTTCAAGCTAGAAGGACAAGAAAAATATCCGGCCCTCTATTTCGAGCAGCTCGAAGGCTTTTCCATTCCCGCGGTCACCAATATCCACGCGACACGAAAGAGGCTGGCGCTCGCCCTGGGTGTGGAGGAAAGCGAGCTTGTCGAAGAATACAAACGAAGAGAAAATGCCCGCGTTCCCCCTAAGTCGGTGCGCGATGGTCCCGTCAAAGAGGTCGTTCAGACGGGAGCGGACGTGGACTTGAAT
>VBLN01000064.1:2835-3355 GCA_005878685.1 Deltaproteobacteria bacterium
GAGTTTCAACCGCGCCATGCTGGTGAGCAAAAATCGGTTACATATGCATCTGGCCCCGGGCATGCACTTGGCCCGGTGCCAAAGGAATGCCGAAGACAGAGACGAGGCTCTGAAGATCGCGATCATTTTGGGAGTGCATCCGGCCTTTGCCATCGGCTCCCTTTCCCTCGTGCCTTTCGATGTCGATGAGTACGATGTGATCGGCGGCATGCTCCAAGAACCGGTGCCGCTCGTCAAGTGCGAGACCGTCGATCTGGAAGTTCCGGCGAACGCCGAGATCGTTCTGGAGGGAAAAATCTTGCCTCATGTCCGGGAGGATGAGGGTCCCTTTGGCGAATACTCAGGCCATTCTGTCGGAGTCGATAAGCACCACGTGATCGAACTTACGGCGCTCACGCAGCGAAAAAACCCCATCTATCAAGACGTCTTCACCGGCCATGCCGAGCACCGCCTGATGGGCGCGATTCCGCGCGAGGCCGCGATCTTCAAAGCGGTCAAAGTCGTCGTTCCCGGGGCGCGC
>VBLN01000064.1:3392-12779 GCA_005878685.1 Deltaproteobacteria bacterium
CGCAGCGCGATATTCGCCGCGCTCGCCGCCGATCTCTACCTCAAGCTCATCGTCGACGTGGATGCCGACGTCGATGTCTACAACGAACGAGAAGTGCTTTGGGCAATGGCCAATCGCTTCCAGGCGGATCGGGACATCATTGTGATCCCGAACTGCCAGGGCTCGGAAATCGACCCTTCAACCAAGGAGGGAGGCATCACGAGGAAGATGGCGATCGATGCCACGGAAAAGGGCAAAGATCTTCCTAAGAGACTTCGTGTCCCGCAGGAAGTGGCGCAGCGAATCAAACTCGAAGACTACATCGAGTGACGCTTACTTGGGAGGAAGATCCGAAGCTAGAGCGCCTCGAGTTCCCCAGTCGCCTTTATCCATATCGTGGAAAAGAATATGGAGCGATTCGGGCGCGATGTCGGCGACCTCTTGAAAATCTTTGCTGATCCTTTTCACTAACTCCTTCTTCACTTCCTTTGACCTTCCCTTATAGAGATAGACCTGTACGACTGGCATGTTTTCCTCCTTTGTTTAGTCTGTTTTCTTTCTTGCTGCACGAACGGCTTTCCAAACCCGCTCCGGCGTCAGCGGAAGATCGCCGAGCCTGACCCCCAACGGCTCCAGGGCGTTTTCCACGGCGTTTGCCAGCGCCGCCGGAGCCGGGATAGCACCTCCTTCCCCAACGCCTTTCATTCCGAGAGGGGTAAAAGGCGAGGGCGATTCCAAGTGGTCTGTTTTGAAATCGGGGATTTCAACCGCCGTGGGTTTGAGATAATCCACGAATGTCGTCGTCAATAGGTTTCCCTCTGGGTCGTAAACGAACTCCTCATACAACGCAGCGCCGATTCCGTGCGCCGTCGCGCCGTGAACCAAACCCTCGACGATGACCGGATTCAGGACGGTGCCGCAATCGTGAACGATGGCATATTTCAAAATTGAAACCTTGCCAGTCTCGACATCCACTTCGACGACGGCGGCGTGGCCCGCGTTGCTGACGAAGAGCTGATTGCGCACCCGGCGCTGCTCGTCCGGAAGATTCGCCAGCGAAGGACGGTAGTAATAGCGCCCCTCCAACCCCGGCTCCATCTCAGGAGGAAGCGAGAGGAGGTCCCGATAGGCGACATGCGCCAGCTCCTGGAGAGTCTTGCGAATGTTGGAATCCTTCTTCGAGCGCACCACCCCATCCATAAGCTCTAATTCCTCACGCGCCGTGTTCAGAAGATGAGCGGCTAAGCTGAGAAGCTTCTCTCTCACTTTTCTAGCGGCTCCTTGAATGGCGCCCACGTCCGTTCCGGCGAATTTGTTGGAATAATTGCCCGTCGTGTAGAGCCAGGGACTTACGAGAGAATCGAAAAAGGGAGAGACATGGACCGCTTCAAGGTCGACGCCCAGCTCGTCCGCCACGATTTGCGACGCCGCGGTCTGGTGACCTTGACCGCTGCCGACATCGGCCAAGACGACCTGGATGCTTCCATCGCTCTCCACGCGTACCATGGCGGCCTCGGCCGCGCCCGATGCGTTTCGCTTCCGCGTGGTGAGAATGTAAGAGGACTGATTCGAGGTGCTGGGTTCGACGGCCAGGGCAAGGCCCAGCCCGAGCCAGCGTCCCTGTGAGCGGGCATTCCTTTGTTCTTGCTGAAATGACTGGTATTCGATAAGTGAAAGCAGCTTGTTTAAAGTCTCCGGGAAATTGCCGCTGTCGATCAGAGACCCGGTCGGCGTCGTATAGGGTATGCTTTCGGGCGGAATGAGATTTTGGCGCCGCAGCTCGATCCGATCCCTGCCGAGTCGGCGGGCCATGTTATCCACCATTCTTTCGAGCGCGAAGCACATAAAAGGTTTACCGATGCCCCGATTGGCTCCCGAGGGACACTTGTTGGTCATCACCGAGTATCCCTCGAAGCGGACCGCGCGGATGTCATAGCAATTCGTGATATTCCCCAACTTGAGCAGAGAGTGGACGGTCGGGTTGAGAAGATTGGCTCCTTCGTCGGCGATGTCCCGAACCTTGAGGCCCAGCAGCCGCCCATCCGCGCCTACGGCGACTTCCAGATCCATAACGCCGTTGCAAGCATGGACGAGCGCCATGAGATTCTCTCGGCGGTCTTCTATAAACTGAACCGGCTGCCCGCTCGCTCTGGACAACAGAGCCGCCAAAACCAGATAGGGCGGCTTTCGCTTGTTGCCGAAGCCCCCTCCGATGTCGGCCGTAATCAAGCGAATCTGTGCGTTCGCGAGCCCCAGAGAATGGGAAAGAATCGGCATCGCCTGTCCTGGCCGCTGATCGTTGGTCCAGAGCGTCAAGTACTGGCGCGCCTCATCGTAGGCGGCGACGCAGCCGAAGGTTTCCAGGGGAGTCGAAGCATAGCGATGAATGACCACTCTATCGCTAAAAACCCGAGAGGCCTGGCGGAAGACGCCGTCGACATCGCCATAAGTAAACCAGTCGTGCCAAAGAACATTGGTCCCCAGCGAATCGAAGAGCAGAGGCGCATCGGAATTCATGGCGGCCTCGGGATCGATGACGGCGGGCAATGGCTCATATTCCACCCGGATTTTTTCCAGCGCATCCTCGGCGATGTAGCGGCTCTCAGCCGCTACGGCGACGACCGGTTCCCCGACGTAACGAACCTTCTCCCACGCCAAGCAATAGTAAGGCGCTTCCACCGGAAGGGGCACCAAAGAGCGAAGCGGCTTGGATCTCGCCCGGACCTGCTCTCCCGTAAACACAGCAACGACTCCGGGAACCTTGAGCGCCTCCGTGGTGTCGATGGAGACGATGCGCGCATGAGGATGGATGCTGCGCAAGATCGCCGCATGGAGCATCTTGGGAAAGCTGATGTCGGCCAAATAAAGGCCGCCGCCCGTGACGAACCTCTGGTCCTCGCGCGGCCGAATCGCCTTCCCGATGTACTTATTCTGAGTCATCTAAAGCTTCAACCATCGCGCCAAGACGCTGCCGAATCAAAATCCGAAACTCGAAATCCGAAACAAACCGAAACACTCAAATCCGAAATCCAAAACAAACTGTTTAGAATTTTGTGCTTTTTGATCATTTGGATTTGTTTCGAACTTCGGAATTCGAACTTCGAGTTTATGTCCTTCAAACTCACAACTGCTTAAGTTGTTTTGCTGCTTCTTTCACCGCCCGAACGATATTGACGTATCCGGTGCACATACAGAGATTCCCCGACAGCGCTTCTCGGATCTGAGTCTCCGTGGGCCGAGGACATCGCTGAAGAAAATCCACTGTCGCCAGGATCATTCCTGGAGTACAAAAGCCGCACTGGAGGGCGTGGTGATCGAGGAAGGCTTGCTGAACCGGGTGGAGCTTTTCTCCCTCTGCCAGACCTTCGATCGTGGTAATCTTCGACCCGTCCGCCTGGACCGCCAGCAAGATACAGGAGCGAACCACGGCGCCGTCCAGAAGAACCGAGCAGGCGCCGCACACGCCATGCTCACAACCTAAATGGACGCCGGTGCACCCGGCATCTTCTCTCAGAAAGTCCGCCAAAGTCTTACGCGGCTCCACTTCGCCTTGGAAAGAAGCTCCGTTGACTTCTGTGGAAAGCTTCACCGGCTCGGGTGCTTTCATCGCTACCTCCATCGAAGGATGGCGGATTCGAGCGCCCGCCGCACCAGGACCCCGGTAAGGTGACAGAGGTATTCCGAGTCCTCGCTGGTAGCGACGCTGGATCGCATCTCCGTCTCGGTGTAACTCTCCGCTTGCTTCAAGAGCTGAACCAGAGGTTTCCCCTCCAAGCCGAGAGAAACTTCGTCTTGAATCAATTTTTCCACGCTCGCGACCCTGAGAGGTCTTTCCACGCTGCCGCCGACAATAACGCGGACCGAGCTACACCGGTCAGCGCCCTCGTCGGCATACAGGAGAGCACTGACCTCCGACAATGCGAAGTCACCGTGGCGGCGAGCAAATTCGACAAAACTCCAGCCGACGGGACGCCGCGCCAATGAAATCCGCACCTCTTTCAAAATCTCTTGATGTGACAACGCTGTCGTATAAAGACCGACGAAAAAATCTTCGGCGCGAATCACTCTTTCACCATCGGGACCCGCGACGACCAACCTGCCATCCAATGCTGTGAGCACGCAGGGCAGCTCCGCCGCAGGATCGGCATGCGCGAGGCTCCCTCCGACGGTCCCTCGATTGCGAATAGCCGGGTGGCCGATTTGAGGCATCGCCTCTGCTATTAGCGGAAGTTCCTTGGCGAGCAAGGCCGAATACTCCATTTCTCTTTGGCGGGTGAGAGCGCCGACGGCAATTTCTGCGCCTTCCTTCCGTATATAAGAGAGGTCGG
Organism: Deltaproteobacteria bacterium; assembly: GCA_005878685.1. Lineage (GTDB taxonomy): Bacteria > Desulfobacterota > Binatia > UBA9968 > UBA9968 > DP-36. The sequence continues at coordinate 7,700 of VBLN01000064.1, forward strand.
AGATCGGGTTTAAGTCGATAAGCGCATCGGTCCGGGCCAGCCTCAGATTCAGCAAGGGAATGAGACTCTGCCCTCCCGCCAAAAGCTTACCGTCCGCGGCGGGGCCGCTCAGAAAATCGATCGCTTCCAGCAGAGAACGGGCACGATAGTAGCGGAACGGAGCCGGCTTCATGTCGCCGTTTTGCCGTCTTCGGATTTTAGCTGAAACAGGCGGAGGGCATTTCGGCTGAGAATCTGGTCTCGATCGTCGGGAGAGAGGCGCGCCGCCGAGACGATGCGAGTCGGATCGGGATCCCCGATTCCGAAAGGGCAGTCACTGCCCAGCAACACGTGACCGACGCCGACTTCAGAAATCAGAAAATCCAGAATTTTCGAGTCGAAAAGAATGGTGTCGTAGTAGAACCAGGCGAGCGCGTCCCGCGCCAAGCGCTTGGTCGCTTTCTTGATGTCATCGCGAGTTTCGCGGGCGCGATCCAGCCGGCCGACTTGATAAGGGAAAAAGCCGCCGCCGTGACAGAGAATGATCCTCAAGTCGGGAAATTGATCGATTACGCCGCCGCAATAGAGCGACATGGCCGCCAGCGTTGTCTCGGCCGTCAAGCCTACGATATGGGTCATGAAATAGGAACCCAACCGCTGAATGCCTAATGGGAAAAAGGGATGAATGATGATCGGCGCCTTCAGTTTCTCGGCCGCCCGCCAAAAAGGAAGTAGAGAGGGATCATCGAGATTTTTTCCGTTCACGTGCGTCCCGATCGTCACGCCTACCATGCCGCATTCCTTGACCGCGTATTCTAGCTCTTCAGCGGCTTTGTCTCCCGACTGCAAGGGAACCGTGGCGATTCCCGTGAAGCGCTCTTCGGGATCCCTCTGCTTCAGTTCCTGAGCCAGGGAGCGGTTGAGCAACCGGCTCCAGCCGCACCCTTGCTCCAGCGGCAGGTTGTAACCGACGGTATCGAGCCAAGTCGATAGAACCTGGCGATGAAGGTTCTGTTCCCTGAGACGGTTCTTTTTGTATTCCAGGTCGATCAACTCCTTGATGATCGGCCGGCTCGGAGCGCCTCCCGGACCAAACCTGAGCTGCGGGCCTTCGGGACCCCATTGTGCGATCTCGACGCCGCAGTCCGATCCTTCTTTGATCTGCTGCACGACACTGGACGGGATGTGATGAGCATGGACATCAATGGCCATTCCGGCGGCCTCCTCTTTCACCATAGGTCAGATTTCTAAGCACAGCACGGACGGGGACTTTGGTTGTCAGCTCTCGATGGTCCAGACGTCGTAAAGCAGCTCCAAGCGACGCATCGTTACCTCTCGCGTCTGAGCTTGCAGTGGCGGTGAGGTGATATACCGCAAGGCGATGTCTTCGGCGAGCCTGCCGTGCTCCTCATCCGCCTCCTCGTGTACGGTGAAGAAGCGCACCGACTCGGGCTTCATGCCGTACTGTTTAGTGAAGCCTCTCCCCAGCGCAGCAACCGCGGGCGGGAAGGTCCCCTCCGCTCCGATCTGAGCCGCCATCATGACAAACCAGGGCAGCGTATGGACAATCAACTCCGCATAGTAGAGGTGCGCGGCAGTCGCGGGCCGAAGCTCTGCGGTCTCAAGCTGCTTGCGCGCGATGCCGATGGATTCGGCGAACTCGATGAACATGTCGGGATGCCCGATACTGCCCGCGCGCAGCCCTCGCGTCTCGTCCTCGACGACCTCGTATAGCCGCGGTTGGAACTCCGGATCGGTGCAGGCGAGATAGCGCAGCATGGCGATGCGCGGCACGGCGCGCCGGAACTGATAGTCTTGCAGTGCCCAATTGCGAATCTGCTCCATCGACGCGGTGCCCGCGCATACCGCACGCACAAAGGGATGGTCGACTCGCTGCTTGGACGAGTTTGCGACCTCTTCCTTAAGTTGGCGTACGAAATCTGCCGACGACAGCAGAGCGGACTGCATAGCCATTATGACCCTCCTAAAAAAGTGTCCCCAAACCTCGTGATCGTGATTCGGGATCGTTAAGAATCATGAAAGGCATAACTCATCCTTGTTGTTCCGCGTTGTTCCGCGAACACGAGCACGATTCACGATTCACGCTTTCCCAGGCGGCTGATATAGTACTCCCAGCCGCGCGCGGGAAAGCGCTCGTCCGCGTTGAAGGTCTCCAACTCTTCGGCGGTCAAGTAGCGTGGCTCGCCGTGGAGCAGCGCGAGGTGGGTAAGCTCGCCGAGCTTTGCGAGACGAACGGTCCGTTGTACGACCTGTTCGATACTGGCGCCAACCACCGTGTCCCCGTGGGCGCGCATCAAGACGACCGGCTCATCGCCCAAAGCCTTAGCCAGCGCATCGCCGCGCTCGACTGTGCGCACGAGTCCCGCGCCCTGATAGATCGGCGGTCCGTTCACGGAGAGAAATTTGCCGTAGTGGTGCAGCGGCCTCAGCTTGATGGGCAGAACGCTGAAGAGCGAACTCCAGATCGAGTGAGTATGGGCGATGCTCATCACGTCGGGACGGACCTTGAAAACGCAGGCATGAATCGGCCACTCATTCGGCGGGGTCTCTGCCCCACCTAGATATTTCCCATCAAGGTCCATCATGATCAGTCGTTCCACGGTTGCAAGACCGGGACTCACATTAGCGATGGTCAGAAACGCGTCCGCTCCCGGCACGCGCGCGCTGACATGTCCATAGCCGTCGGTAATGCCCTCTCGGTCAAGGACGCGGCAGGCGGTAACCAGCGTGCGCTTAAGTTCTTTGAGGTCCGATGCGTCAAAGGCGGGCACTTCCGGTCGACTAGAGAGAGCCATAGTTCCTCCGAGTATGGATCATCGATCGCCCAAAACTCTTGCGGCCATCGATGGTGCGAATCTAGTAGGCCCCCTCGGTGCTGTCAAGTCTCTGTCAAATTTGACCTTGAGCTTCTTACGTTTTCAGTCGTAGGAGTCGTTTGACGTTCCCCCCGAGAATCTTTTCCTTCTCCTCCTTCGAAATATCCATCTCTTCGATGCTCGGGACGGCGCCGGGCAGGTCGCCGATGAGCAGGGGGAAATCACTCCCTAGAACCATTCTCTCGGCGCCGTAAAATTGGTAAGCCATCATCAGCGCGGGCTGGTAGAAGGAGACGGTGTCGCAATAAAGCTCTTTCAAATACTCGGAAGTTGGCTTCTTCGTTTTGATGCCGCACGTGGGATCGTGGTATCCCCGATCGATTCTCCCCGCTAAGAAAGGTATTCCGGCCCCCAGATGGGAGATAACGAAGTTGAGTTCTGGAAACCTCTCAAGGACTCCGGAGTAGGCGAGTCGGGTCGCAGAAAGCATGACATCGAATTCGAACCCAAGGATAACTGCGAGCCGCCACTCTTGCATGACCTGCGCGCCCAAAGGGGTGGTCGGGTGGATGAATATTGGGATTCCCAGCGCTTGCGCTCTCTCATAGACCGGAAGGAGAAAATCCGAGTCCGAGGTCTTGCCGGCCACGTTGGTGAGCATGCACATCCCTTTGAGCCCCAGATCCAAAATAGCGCGATCGAGCTCCTTCAAAGCCAGTTTGGTGTCGATGAGAGGAAGCATCGCCAGGGCCTGAAAATTTTTGGGGTATTTCTTCACGACTTTAGCCAGCCCGTCATTGATGACACGGCTCATCTCGGCGCTTTCATCGGGTGAAAAACGGTCTACTCCGGGATGAGGCGTCGACAGGATCTGCATGTCCACACGGTTCTCTTTAATTCTATCCAGCCTTGCCTCGATATCAAAAAACTCCTCTGTAACGGGGCCGACTTTGGTCCCCATGCTCAAAATAATTCTCTCTCCTTTCTGGTTCTTCTCAATCCTCACATCCCCGCTGGAGGCTTCGAGCTTCTTTAGGTATTCCTCAGGATAGAGATGGCAATGAAAATCGATGTTCATGGTTTCTCCCTTCTTGCGTATCGAATCTTTGAAACCGCCTATAGACCGAGTATTCGTTCGGCATTGCCATGAAAGATCTTCTCCATCAGCTCATCTGAGTAACCCAATTCTTGCCATTCTCGAAAGAGGCGATCATAGGCGATGCTTGGATAGTCGCTGCCGAACATGATCTTGTCCTTTAGCCGGCCTTTGATGTCCCGCTTCAATGCATCGGGAAAGTATTTGGGCGACCAACCCGACAGCTCCCACGAGACATTGCCCTTGTGCAGAGCCACGGCGATCATCTCCTCGGTCCAGGGCCATCCCGGGTGCGCGGCGACGATGCTGAGGTCTGGGAAATCAGCAGCGAGTCGGTCGATCGCGGCGGGGTGCGCGTGCCTTAGGATCGCCCCCAAGCCGCCGGGCATACCGGCGCCCATGCCTGTAGTGCCGACGTCGACCATGACCGGAACCTGTAGTTCGTTGATCGTTTCCCACAAGGGATAAAGCCGCCGGTCGTCGACGGAGAAATGACCCATGATGGGGTGAAAGTGAAAGCCGAGCATCCTGAGCTGCTTGATTGCCCTTTTGGCTTCTTCTATGGCGGCTTTGTCTTTGAACGGATCGACCGCGGCCCATGCTTGTAGGATGACGTCCGGATTGTCATCCCGCATCTTGGCCACATAATCATTGGAGCAGGGCGGTGTTCCTGTGACGGTTTCGATGTCGAAAGCCACGAGCACGGCCTTGACGCCGACTTTCTTGAACTCTGCTACTACCTCCGCCTCGGTCTTGGCCGTCCAGGAGCGATTCCAGTATTTGGCGAGCGCTTCCACATACGGCCCCTGAGACTTGATCCAAGGCTCCGTGTTGGGATAGCAATGAAGGTCGACGATTCTCATGGACCTCAAATTCTTATCTGATGACGGAATGCCCTGTCAATTCCATGGTCGCAAGATTAGGTTTCGACCTCACCATCGTCGCTTTGAACGCCGCGCTCGATCGCTCACCTTGATTTCTTTACTTGTCGCTGGTTTATTCGCTGACTCGATTACGAGCACACGAACAACCATCAGGGAATCTGTTCTGGGATGCGACGCAAGCCGGTAGTGGCTAAGGTTATTAAGGATTCATCGCATTTAGGGGCTAAGTATCTACTCTCCCGCGCTGACGCCAATAGTAGGGTCTTCGTCGACCATGAGCTATG
>VBLN01000065.1 GCA_005878685.1 Deltaproteobacteria bacterium
CATTTCGTTGATGTCGGCATCGCCCGGGAGAGTAACCAGGTTGCCGGCCGGCACCCGGCAATACTCAGCCCACAGTCCGTCTTTGTAGCGACGGAGATAGGCCGGTCCTTCGCCCCATTTGATGAGAAAGCCCATGGTCTTCTTGGTTCGACAGAGGTGCTGCCTCTCGGTCCGGCAGAATTTGCAAAAGCCGCAGGTGATCGAACAAATCACCACGACGCGGTCGCCGACGCGAACGTTTTCGACATCCGGGCCGACTTCGACGATCTCGCCCAGTCCATCGTGACCGATGGTCATCGGCAGATCCGGAACCGTCTTCACCTCCGGGCTGTACTGCACGGCATCTTCGCGCATGTGCAGGTCGCCGTGATTGAGGCCGGCGCGCAGCACGCGAATCAGCACCTCGCCGGTGGCGAGATCGGGAATCGGCACGTCGTCGACGCGGACCACTTCGCGCGAGCCGTGGGTGCGCTCGAAGCCGTGCAAACGGGCAGCTTTCATCGTGCCGTGCATGAATGCGATTCGTCTATTTCGAAATGCCGAGCCACAAACAGAGTTAGGGTTCCGCCAGAGTGAACTAAGATTGGAGGTGCGGAGTGATGGAGTATTGGAGTAATGGGTTAATCAGGAGCCCATCTCTCCAACACATCATTGCTCCATCACTCCACTTTTTCCCGTCACGCGCTGGCTCTTTCCTTCTGCGTACACCAGCGAACCATGGAGCCCATGTGGCAAGGCGCGCCGACTTTAGCCAAGGCGGCCTCGAAGATCTGATGAATTTTCGGATCCTCGTCTTCGTATTCGATCTGACCGCCACCCTGTTTGACGTCTACTTCGATGGGCTTTTCGTCGGTCAATGCGACAAAGCGGTAGCGCCAGCTATTCCAGCGCAGGGCGAGGTAACGAGCGGGATCGGCGCCGGAGTTAAAATGTTGGTGAAACCATTGGTTCGGCGGCACCACAACGCTTCCCGGTCGCCAGTCGACACGAACCATTTCGCCATTATTGGGCCAAAGCAGTGAATAGCCTTGACCGCCTAAGATAATGACGTGGGCGCCCGGGCCGTGGCGATGGGCCTTTTTGTAGCGGCCCACCGGAAACTCCGAGATATGCGAGCCCATCACGTTGCCGGCCAGCTCGAAATTCACGTTCCTGCCGCCGGCGCCGCGCTCTTTCCAGTCATACAGTTGAATATCACGCACGTTGGGCACGAAGTTGACTTCCAGCTTGCGGCCCCAGAGCTTTCCTTTGCCGCTGAAATATTCCTCTTCTTCGGGCGGAAAACGGTCGGCGAACGTGAAGCCATCGCCGAAGATGAAATCCAGGTTGTGAAACAGGTTCATCATGAACGGCGCGTTGGTCACGGCAAAATATCGGGCAGGGGCATGGCCCTGCCCGTTGAAGTGCTGGTAATGGGCGTTGAGCGGAATCGCGAAGAGACTTCCCGGATGCCATTCGAAGGTGTGCTTCTTGCGGTCTCTTTGCCAGATAGAAGTCGCCCCATGTCCTTCGAGGACGTAGACCATCTCCTCGTAAAGATGCTTTTGCTCTTTCAACTGTTTTCCCGGCGGTATCTCGCACACATAGCCGTCGTTGGTGCCGCCGGTGCCGTCAAGATTGACGAATGCTCCGAGGCCGCCTTTGTGCTCCCAAGGCGCGACCTCCACCTTTTTTAAATCGTCGATAAAAAATCCCCGCTTGATGGGGATCTTCTGCGCTTGTTGCCAGTTGTTGTAAGTGTCGATTCTGTCAGCGTGGTTGTATCTCATCGGGCTTTCGTCTCCTTCTCACCTGGTGATCGATATTCTCGGCGTCATGACGTCGGTCGACCCGCGCGTTTATCCGCCGTCTTCGCTTCGCCGGCGGCAACGCCGACCGGAAATTCATTGCCGCAATAGGGGCAATGACAGTAAGCCTGCGGCAAACGAAAAAATTCCTCACCCGCCATAAACTTCTCATGACACTTCGGGCACGCGACATATTCAAAATCAGCCATGCTTCGCTGCTCCTATCCCCAAGGTTCGACCGGGATCTGTGCCCATCGTTTCTCGCCGATAATTTTCAGCGGATCGATGCGCGACAGCACTTCGTCCGAGATCGCCAGCCGTTCGGCGAACGGTTTGCCCACTGGCTTGGTGCAGTCGAAGCCGGCCTTGGCCGTTACGTTGCGCTCGGGCGCGCTGGGATCGAGCGGCGATCCGTTCATTCCAGGCAGCAATACCAACCCGCGATCCGCCTGGAAGCGAGTTGCCAAGGCCAAAAGCACTTCGCGCTCATCGAATATGTCCACGTCCTCGTCAAACACGAAGGCATGCTTGATATCGAAGAAGCCGCTGAGCGCCGCCACCGCCGCGGTCTTGCCCTGTCCCTCGACGGTCTTGCGCATCTGGATGTAAACATGCGACACCCCGCACCCGGACATCGGCACGTGCACTGCTTTGATGCCGGGGACACTATGCTTCACCAACTCCAGAACCGCTCCCTCTTTCGTCAGGCTGCTGATCCAGTGGGTGTGGCCGACCATGACGTCGTCCCAATAGGCAGTCTTTCTATACGTCACCGCTGTGACCTTGAGCAGTGGACACCAACGCTGTGGGCCGACGTGGCGTGTGTACTCGCCGAAGGGTCCCTCGGGTTTCCGCTGCCCCTTCGGCATATACCCTTCGATCACCACTTCCGCATCCGCGGGAACTAAAAATTTATCTCCCAAAGTTTCCGATGGCACGAGGTGTAGCGGCGCGCCTAAAGTTCCCCCTGCCGTCTCATAGTGGCTTTCGTCCGGCCCCACATGCGTCGCCGCCCCCAACAGCACGAGCGGATGATGGCCGATCCAGTACGCCGCCGGCATGTCCTCGCCCGCTTCCTCGTACTGGCGCAAATTGTGCGCATTGTGGGTACTGGGACCGAGGAAAACACGAATCTCGTCCCGATCGGCTAGCCAACCGCGCTGCAACGCCGAGTTGTCCAAACCGTTGTTGCGATTGAACGTAAGAAAGTGACCCTCGGTGACATAACGTCCCGGATCCATGCGGTGATGCAGCGGCGCGGGAAAACGGCGCACGTCGATATCGGATCCCTTTTCCACTACCTGTTTCACCGGGGCCTGCTCTCGGGACACAACTATGGGCTTCACGCGCTTTTGCACCCGCCCATAACAGGCAACTCCTGCCCTGCGAACGTCTACGCCAAAAGTGCGCGCCAAACGGAGACGGCTGGCCATTAGAAACGTCACTAGCGGCAACTCGGCGCGCTTACCGTCAACGATGACGTTATGACAAATGAGAATCGGAAAGCGCTGCGCCTTTTCGAGCTTCATCGCCAGCGCGGTAATCTCCCATTCGGCCCGGAGCGGCTCCTCGATGTGAACGACCTCTTCGGGATAAGCGGCTTCATAGAGGTCGAGAAATTGATGCAGGTCCGCGCCAAATGCATGGCTCGAACTCTGCGCAGGTGCGGGCACGGGTTTCGCCATAATCAATATCCCTTCTGGTTCCTCAAGGCATCAGTAAATTCGCGCAAACGATTGCTTTTGCATTTCTCTTCAGGGCCGTCGCCCCAACGTTACTAACGGGGTTTTCCGCTGTCAAGCTGCGCTTTCGCTGTTTTGAGTTCCGAGGTACTCCATCCCTGAAACAGTTATTTCGTCAGCGAAGCATGTCATTCCCGCATGATTTTAGCGGGAATCCAGGAAGGGCAGACCGAATGGAGCAAAACCATCGGCTTTGCTAGCCTGAGGCAAGAATACGCCGCGGGACCATGTGGCCAAATACCTGATACCCAAAGAGGGCGTGCAATATTTGGAGAGTCATCTCGAACGCGACGTTAATCTCAGGAGCGAACTGGTCCCGGTATTGAATTCGATTCTCGCCCGCTAGCTTTTTGTTCCTGGACCTCGTGGAGTCTGTCATTCCGGAACGCTTCCGGGCGGAGCGCTTGCTTGACACATTCCGTCTATCGAGGATATACCATGACCAATTTCATCAGTGGGCGAAAAGCGCACTCGGAGGCGCTGTTTGTGAGAGTTCCGGCCTCTCTGAAGGCAAGACTTGCCGCAGCGGTAATCTTGATCCATACCGCCGTCCCCATTTGCGCGCGCGCGGACTGGCGGGACGATTGGAACGAGACGCTCAATGCCGCCAAGAAGGAAGGCAAGGTGGCCGTGATCACGGATGTGACTGCGGCAATACGCGATGCGCTCACGATTCCCTTTCAAGAAAAATACGGCATCACGGTGGACTTGTTTGGCGCCTTGGGCCGCGAAGTCCCGCCCCGCGTCGCGGCGGAACGTAAGGCCAGCCGTTATCTCTGGGATGTCTTCGTTCACGGAACCACTACTGGACTCGAATCGATGATTCCCATGGGCGCATTCGATCCTCTCGAACCCGCTCTCATCGTGCCCGATGTGAAAGATCCAAAGTCCTGGCGCGGCGGGATGGAGTTCCTCGATACGAACAAGATGCTCCTGACCATGACTCCGTTCCAGCGCGGCACCATTTTCTTCAATCCCAAGCTCGTAACCCCAAAAGAGTTTAAATCGCACAAAGACCTTCTCGATCTCAAATGGAAGGGAAAGCTGATCCTTGACGACCCGCGCAGAGCAGGACCGGGCCAGGCGACTCTTACTTTCTTCTACTTGCATCCGGATCTGGGTCCGGATTTTATCCGGGCGTTGGGCAAACAACAGATTACCATCATGAAAGATTTCGTCCAGGAAGTAGACGCCATCGGTCAAGGTCGATATCCGGTGCTGATCGGAACCGCCGACTTCGTAGCGATCGCGCGGGCGAAACAGGGTGTGCCCGTCGCCATCGTGGATCCGTGGCAATTAAAGGAAGGCACCGATACCAGTCCGGCGAACGGCGCGCTGGCATTGTTCAACAAAGCCCCCCATCCCAATGCTGCCAAGATTTATATCAACTGGCTCTTAAGCAAAGAAGGACAAACCGTCTTTGCTCGCGCCAACGGTTACGTCAGCTCTCGATTGGATGTGTCCACCGACCATACTGAGCCTTGGCGCATCCCGCAGCCGGGAGCGATCAAAACCTACACTAAGGCAGCGATGCAAGTGAGAGACAAGTTGATGCCGCTGCTCCAAGAGGTATTCGGCAGCCCATGAGCGAAACCTTTCTCGAAGTCCGAAATCTGGTCAAAATTTTCGGCAAGCTCACGGCCGTCGATAACGTGTCATTCAAAGTGGAGCAGGGAGAAGTGGTCACCCTGCTCGGACCAAGCGGCTGCGGCAAGACCACCACTCTGCGGATGGTTGCAGGGTTCGAAAAACCTAACGCCGGAGAGGTGGAAATCGCCGGACGCGTGGTGGTCTCCACGAACCGAAGAATTCAGGTCCCGCCGGAACGACGCGACATCGGCATGGTCTTTCAGTCCTACGCGATCTGGCCCCACATGACAGTCTTTGAAAACGTGGCATTCCCGCTCAAGGTCAGGCACGCCAACCGCCAGGAAATTAAAGAGCGAGTGGAAAAGACACTGGATCTCGTCGGTCTGGCGAATTTTTCCGATCGTCCCGCGATTCTGCTTAGCGGCGGCCAGCAGCAGCGGGTTTCCTTAGCGCGGGCGCTGGTCTATTCGCCGAGCATTCTTTTGTTGGATGAACCGTTGAGCAACCTCGATGCCAAGCTGCGGGAACAAATGCGCATCGAGCTCAAGCGGTTGCAACAGCAACTCGGCTTCACGGTGCTTTTCGTGACCCATGACCAGATCGAGGCCATGTCGCTCTCGACGCGCCTGGCCGTGATGAACCAGGGGCACATCGAACAGCTCGGCCCGCCGCAAGAGGTGTATGAGCGTCCCCAGACGCCGTTTGTGGAGGATTTTTTGGGACGCATATTGAGATTCAGGGGAACCGTCACCGAACGGCAATCGAACTATCAGGTCGTCGAGTTCGACGGGGTGAAGAACGTTCAGGTGCGCGTTTCGGACGGCGCGGAACAGGCGGCTGTGGGCAAGAAGGTTCTAGTCGCGATTCGTCCCGAAGACGTTCGGGTCGAAAGAGATCACGCCCCCGGCCGTGGCAATATCATACCCTGCGATGTGGAGAACGTTCTCCATCTGGGCCGGGAATATGAGCTTGTGCTTCGCGTCGCCGACCGGGTTTGCACGATCACGGTTCCGCGCGAGAGCGGCTCAAAGGTCGGCCAAACCATTGGGCTTTACTTGCCAGCCGAACATCTGCGAGTTTGGGCGGCTACGGCGGCGCTGGAAGAAACCGGCACGGAGCAGACGACCCGAGCGGGCTCGGCCGCCCGAGATTTCCGAGCGGGTTAGGAATGACGATGGCAAACGTAACTGTTGCTGATTCAATCCCACAGCGCCGCATTCTCACGGTGGAGCCTTCAAGCTTGCTTATAGGTCTGCTGTTCATCGTCGTTGCTTTTTTAGTTTTGACGCCGCTGCTCTTGCTGCTGGTCGGCAGTTTTCAACTCGCCAGGCCGGGGGAAGCTCCGGTGTACGGACTTGCGGGATGGAAACGGGCTTTCAGCGATCCTTCGATTCTGGAAGCGTTGTGGAACACCGTGTCGCTTGCTGTTGTGCGGCAGGCGATCGCATTGGTCATCGGTGTTATTCTCGCGTGGTTGATCGCGCGAACGGATCTGCCCTGGAGAAAAGGTCTTGAGTTCATGTTCTGGATTTCCTTCTTTCTTCCTTCTTTGCCGGTGGCTCTCGGTTGGATTTTGCTTCTCGACGGTAAGTTTGGGCTGCTCAACCAGTGGCTCCAGGCGCTTCCTTTTGTATCCGGTCCGATCTTCAACGTTTACTCCTACTGGGGAATTGTTTGGATCCACATGACGACAAGTCTTGGCGTCAAAGTGCTGCTTTTGGCGCCGGCGTTTCGCAATCTCGACGCAAGCCTGGAGGAAAGCGCGCGCAGTTGCGGTGCCACTCCTGCCATGACGCTAATCCGCATCGTGGTGCCGCTCATGATGCCTGCGATCCTGGTCTCCACGGTTTTGGGGCTGATCCGATCCATGGAAGCCTTTGAGATCGAACTTTTGGTGGGTGTTCCCATCGGACTGTTCGTTTACTCGACCAAGATTCGCGATCTGGTCGCCTATGAGCCGCCCGATTACGCCTCCGCCACCGCACTGGGAAGCATTTTTTTGTTGCTCCTTCTCGTCATGGTGGCGTTGCAGCGCAATTACCTTGGCCAGCGCCACTATCGCACAGTGACGGGACGCGGCTTCAGCACCAACCCGACGAGTCTGGGACGATGGCGCTGGCCGATATTTGCAATGGTCGCGCTGACGGCTTTTTCCGTGACCGTAGTGCCCGTGGCGGTGCTCCTGATGGGCACTTTCATGCGCGCTTTCGGCTATTTCAACATTGCCAATCCATGGACGATGGAAAACTGGCAGCGGGTACTCGCCGACCCCAGCCTCATACGTTCGCTGTGGAATACCATCTTCGTCGGGCTCGGCACCGCAGTGACCGGCGCGATATTTTATTCCCTCATTGCTTATGTGGTCGTGCGGCGTCATTTCAAGGGCAAAGCTGCGCTAGACTTTATCTCGTGGCTGCCCTGGGCGGTTCCGGGAATTCTCATGGGCTTGGCTCTTCTCTGGACTGTTTTTGAAACCAGAATCTTGCTGTTTCTCTATGGCTCGGTCTACCTTCTCATCATCGCGCTGTTCATCAAGAGCATGCCTTTTGGAGTGCAAATCTCTAAGAGTGTGCTCGTGCAGTTGGGGGCCGAGCTTGAAGAAGCGGCCAGAATTTCCGGCGGATCCTGGCTTCAGACATACGGCCGCGTGGTTGTCCCGCTGCTCACCCCGACGTTGATCGTGGTCGGCCTGCTCGGCTTTATGTCGGCGGCCCGGGACATCAGTACGGTGGTCCTCCTGGGCTCCAGCCAATCTCGCACCATGGCGCTGCTTGCGCTCGACTATGCTTTTGGCGGGCAATTCGAGCGCGGATCCGTGGTTGCGTTTATGACCTCCATGGTTGTGATCGTCGCCGCTTTGATTTCCCACTTCGTAGGCCGAAAGGTGGGCATCGGCGAGCGTTAGGGTTCGCAAGCCGCCCATGAAGGATGAGAAATGAGCGCACCACGGATCACAGACTTGAGGAGCTACCTGAAAGCGTTGGAAGAGGCCGGCGAACTGTCCCGGGTTAAAATTCCAGTCAGCCTCGATCAAGAAATCGGCGCAATCTGTCTTCGCAACCTGCGGGGCAACGGTCCCGGGCTTTTATTCGAGCATCCGGGCGATGGAAATCTTCCGCTGGCGGTGGATTTGATGGCGTCGCGGCAGCGCTACGCTTTGGCCCTTGGCATCAAGCCTGAGGAACTTGCGGCGGAATGGAACCGGCGCACCAGTACGCCTCTGGCGCCGGTCGTCGTCGAGCGCGGGGCGTGCCAGCAGAATGTGATGATCGGGAAGGACGTGGATTTGTCCAAGCTTCCCGCGCCGATCTGGAACGAGTTTGATGGCGGACCCTATCTGACGTTGTCTTGCCATGTGACCAAGGACCCGGTCACCAAAACGCGCAACGTGGGTCTCTATCGCAACCAGGTCCATGACCGCCAGACACTCGGCATCCTTGCGGCCCCTTATACTCATCTCAATCTCCAACGCAACAAAGCTCCGAACGAGCCGTTTCCGGTGGCTCTCGTGCTCGGGCCCGATCCCACCGTGGTGATGACCGCCCCCGCGCCGATTCCGTTTGGCACCGACGAGCTAGCCATCGCCGGCGCGCTGCGTGGCAAGCCGCTGGAGCTTGTGCCGTGCAAAACGATTCCACTGGAAGTACCCGCCATGGCTGAGATCGTGATCGAAGGTGAGATCCGGCCTGGCGAACTGCGAGAAGAAGGTCCCTTTGGGGAGTTCACCGGCCACTACGGCGGCCACAAAGCACCGCGCCCGGTCATCCATGTCACGGCGATGACTCATCGAAACGATCCGATGCTCCAGGCCACCTACGAAGGAATGCAACCGAACGAATCGGGTTTTTTGACCGCTGTGCCGCGGGAAGCGGAAATAATCCGGCAAGTGGCTTTGCCGGGTATAAAAAAAGTCAATGTGACCGTGCCGGCGGGGGGCGCCTTACACGCGGTGGTGGCAGTGGAAAAACCGTACGAGGGGTTCGGCAAGTACGTGGGGCTCGCAGTGCTCGGCAGCGTCGCCGGACGTTACATCAAGCAAGTCATC
>VBLN01000018.1:0-370 GCA_005878685.1 Deltaproteobacteria bacterium
AGCATGCTAGGCTCGCTCAATGGCGCGCGATCGAGACGCGAAAATACCTCGTTCGTGTCACTAACACCGGGGTCACCTCCGTCATTGATCCCAAGGGAGAAATTCTGCAGAGCTTGCCGACATTTTCCCCGGGTGTCTTGAGGGCAGAAGTGAGACTTCTCGGAGGCGAAACCCCCTACGTGAGATTCGGGGATTGGTTTCCGTGGGCTGTCACATTGATCTCACTGATTATTCTAGTCGTTAAGAGAGTGACCGAGAGAAAGAAAATTCTTAGCCGGTAGCCTTTCTTTCGCTTTGTTATTGCATCGGTGCCGACGAACTTGTTAAAAAGAAACGTTCATGGAGCAAGAGGGTCTAAAGCGCCAATTGG
>VBLN01000018.1:378-9576 GCA_005878685.1 Deltaproteobacteria bacterium
ATGGTGATTTCCGGCGACATGATCGGTGTCGGCATCTTTGTTACGACTGGATTCATAGCCGAAACTCTTCCTTCCCCCGGCGGTGTGCTATTCATTTGGCTTCTTGGCGGGCTCTTGGCCCTCGCGGGTGCATTGAGCTGTGCCGAATTGTCCGCCAGTCTACCGCTGGCCGGTGGCGACTACATCTACATCAGGGAAGCGTACGGAAGACTCCTAGGCTTTCTTTCGGGTTGGTCCTCTTTCCTGGTGACCTTTTCCGGCTCGATCGCTGCTATCGCGGTCGGATTCGCCAGCTTCATGTCGTTTTTCTTTCCGATTCTCGGGTCCGATAATGTCCTCTTCTCTACCGCGATCATCGGTCATTCGATCACGGTTTCGATCGGAACGGGTTTTTCCATGGTTGCGGTATTGATGCTTTCGGGGATTCATTATGTGGGTGTTCGACAGGGAGTTTGGCTGCAGAATATTTTGACAACGCTGAAGATCGGCTCCCTTTTAGGAATTATTCTTCTGGGCGTGCTTGTGGGCAAAGGAAGCACGGAACATTTTGTCCCGTTCTTTGACCTGTCGAAGGTAACGGATCTCGGCGCGTTCGGTGCGGCATTTATTCCAGTGATCTTTGCTTATGCCGGGTGGAATGCGGTGATTTACCTGGCGGGTGAGGTCAAGCAGCCGGAAAGAAATCTACCACGCGCACTCATCTTGGCCAATTTACTGGTCATTCTTTTGTACCTTGCCATCAATGTCGCTTACATCTATGGCGTACCCGTGACCCAGATGAAAGGCGCGCTCCGAGTCTCCGAAGTGGCTACGACCGCTTTGCTCGGTCACCAAACGTCCGCTTGGATTACTGCGGTCATTACCATATCTATTCTTGGTGCCTTGAACGCGGTGATTATGCTCGGCCCGCGAATCTACTTTGCTATGGCGCGGGACGGCGTCTTCTTTCATGGTCTCACACGTGTTCATCCCAAATTTGGCACTCCGTCAAACGCTATTATCCTACAGGCGATGTGGTCGTGTATCTTGATTTTGACGGGAACCTTTGATGCTCTCTTCACCTACGTGAGCGTCATCATCTCTCTTTTCTCGGCCCTCACGGTTGGTTCTGTCATTGTCCTCCGCTTCAAGAGGCCGTCGCTCAAGCGGCCCTACAAGCTTTGGGGGTACCCATTCGTGCCGATTTTCTTTGTTCTGGTTAGCCTTTGGATTGCCTGGGGCTCGCTAGTGTCAAAACCTTGGGAATCGTTTGGCGGGGTTATCATTGTCGGCTTGGGCATCCCTGCATACTTTTTCTGGAAGCGCCAGACAGAGAAGAAAGTCTGAAGAGTCGGCTTGATGGAAAACCGCAGCGTTGACCAAGCCAAGCGATATCATGAACTCACGAAGCACTCTTACCAGAGCGTCCGTCAGGACGCACACCACTTGGACTGGGACAATCGTCCCTCGGTCTACAAAGTCTATCCCGAGCTCGCTCCGATCTTTCTTCCGCGAGATTTCCTTCCGCCAGAGGCGGACACACTCCGAACCGTGGGCAGTGTGGAGTGCGAACGGGAAAGGGCTCTTGGCCTTAAAGAGTTGAGCCAGATCCTTTTTTTCTCCGCCGGTTTGACAAAGAAAAAGGTCTATGCCGGCGGAGAGGAGTATTATTTTCGAGCGGCCGCCTGCGCCGGGGCGCTCTATCCGATAGAGATCTATGTGATCTGCGCGGATATCCCAGCTTTGGAAGCCGGGATCTACCACTTCAATCCTCGGGAATTTTCTTTAAGGCGCCTGCGGTCCGGCGATTTCCGTCCGGAACTGACTGGCGCCGCCGGGGATAACCAAACGATCGCGGCAGCGCCGCTGACGCTTATCTTGAGCGCTATCTTTTGGCGCAGCGCCTGGAAATATCAGGCGCGCTCTTATCGTTACTGTTTTTGGGATAGCGGGATGATTTTAGCCAATCTCCTGGCGGTCGCTAACTCTACAGGAATACCTTGTTCCGTGGAGATGGGGTTTGTCGATTCTAAGGTCAATAATCTTTTGGGGCTTGACGGGGACAGAGAAGCGAGCCTCTGTTTGGTTCCGCTCGGCCGTTCTCTGGAGTGGGCAACACATGCGGTCACGCGAGAGCTGCCAGCTTTGAGTTATTCAGTCCAAGAACTTTCCCAACAACAGCTGGAATACCCTGCACTCAAACGTATGAACGCCGCCTCTTGCCTTGTCGACGAGGAGGAGATCCGGCCATGGCGAGGGCCCTGCGTTCGGCCACGAGGAGAGGCGAAAAGCTCAGTTATTCCTCTTGAGAGGCGCTTAGAACATTCAAAGCCCTTGGGCGAAGTCATCCTCAAGCGTGGCTCCGCGCGACGCTTTGCGCGCGAAGCGATCGGACTCAAGCAGCTTTCAACTATGCTCGATTGTTCCACGCACGGCATTCCAGCGGACTTTTTGGAGGGGGCGGGAACGAGTCTTACGGATCTCTATATGATTGTAATTGATGTACAAGGTCTGGAGCCGGGATCCTATTACTTCTCGCCGATTCAGAAAAGCCTTGAGCGGCTTCAAGCCGGTTCCATGCGCGAGGAAGCGGGTTACCTCTGCCTGGAGCAGCCGTTGGCTGCTGAGGCTAGCGCCGTAGTCTTTTTTCTTTCGGATCTGAATCGGGTTTTGGCGCGCTTTGGCAATCGGGGCTATCGAGCGGTTTAGCTTGAAGCCGGAATCACTGGAGGAAAACTCTACCTTTGCGCGTACTCGCTCGGTCTGGGCGCCACCGGTCTTACCTTCTACGACGATGATGTGGTGAAATCTTTCTCCCCTCATGCGCAGGGAAAGGACGCGATCTTTGTCGTCGCCATCGGAAAGTCGAGAGGGTTAAAGGGCCGTGAATAATTTTGGATTTTGGATTGCCGATTTTCGATTGAATCGGAAATCTAAAATCGCAAATGGGTAAAGGGATGGTTAGACTAACACGGATCTATACTCGAACGGGGGATAAAGGAGAGACTGCATTGGTAGGCGGAAAGCGCGTTCCTAAAGATTCTCCGCGTATCGAGGCCTACGGAACTATCGATGAGTTGAATTCAATCGTGGGGCTAACGCGGGTCTTCAACGAGGAAAAACTGGAAACCAGCGAAGCTCACCGCTTTCTTGACGGGGTTTTGCGCAAAATCCAAGATGAGCTCTTCGACTTGGGCAGCGAGCTCGCGGCGCCGGAAGATTTCTCATATGAGGGCATGTACCATGTCACCGAGGCGGAGGTGAAAAGAATCGAAGAGATCATCGACGAGTGTCAGAAGGAGCTTGAGCCGCTTAAGTCTTTTGTCCTCCCGGGAGGAGGAAGAGTCGGGGCCTATCTCCATCAGTGTCGCACTGTTTGTCGCAGGGCCGAGCGCGAAATTCTCAGGCTCTCGCGCGCGGAAAGGGTGAGCGACTCGATTCTCAAGTACGTGAATCGCTTGAGCGATCTCTTTTTCGTGCTTTCACGCTGGATGGCGAAGCGATCAGGAGAAAAGGAATATCTTTGGCAAAGGGGACTGCAGGAAAAGCCCAGAAAGGGATCGAGGGTTAGAGGGGCCAAGGATTGAAGGAATCAAATAATTTTGGATTGCCGATTTTGGATTAAATCCAAAATCGAAAATGGAGGGGAGGGCTATGAAGTTACTGGAAGGGAAGCGGGGAGTGATCTTTGGCGTCGCCAACGATCGAAGCATCGCCTGGGCGATTGCCGAAGCGCTTCATCGCGAGGGCGCGGAGCTGGCCTTCACCTACGCGGGAGAGATTTTGGAGAAGCGAGTGAGGCCGCTCGCCGAGGGGATCGGCGCCAAGATTGTTCTCCCCTGCGACGTGACGAAGGATGAAGAGATCGAAACAATTTTTCAAACCCTGCGTCAAGAATGGGGCGGGCTCGATATTCTTATCCATGCGATCGCGTACGCGAGCAAGGAGGATCTTTCCAACCCCTATCTTCAAACCAGCCGTCAGGGATTCCAATTGGCCTTAGACGTGAGCACCTATTCTCTGGTTGCTTTGACGCGGCAGGCAGCGTCGTTGATGGAGGGGCGCAAGGGATCTGTTTTAACCATGACCTACATGGGAGCGGAGAAGGTCATCCCCAATTATAACGTTATGGGGGTGGCAAAGGCCGCGCTTGAGGCGAGCGTCAGATATCTGGCTCATGATCTCGGGCCCAAGGGGATCCGGGTCAACGCAATCTCTGCGGGTCCGATTAAGACGCTCGCCGCCGCAGGAATCGCTGGGTTCAAAGAGATGCTGCATTACAGCAGCGAACGCGCGCCGCTGAAGAGGAACGTCGACGCGGAAGAGGTGGCGCGCACCGCGCTTTATCTAGTCAGCGATATGGCGAGCGCCGTGACCGGTGAGGTGGTTCACGTCGATGCCGGCTATAATATTATGGGGATGTGATAAAACAAGCAGTCGGCTGTCAGCAATCAGGTGTTAGCCAGAACAGGAACAGTATTCTTGAGGTAGAATTTTTTTGCTGAAAGCGGAATGCTGAGAGCTGTCAGCTCAGGAGTTAACTATGGTGGTCAAGCAGATTTCGGTTCAGGAAGCTCATGATATTCTCCAAAAAGAGCCCGCTTGTATTTACATCGACGTGCGCACGGTGCGCGAATTCGTGGCCGGCCATCCGAAGGGAGGAGTCAATATTCCTGTTGCCTTTCCTGATCCGGGCAGGGGAATGGTAATGAACGAGGAGTTCGTGAAGGTTGTAGAGGGCCATTTTGCCAGAGATAAAAAGATCATCGTCGGCTGTCAGGCAGGCCCTCGCGCGGATGCGGCCGCGCGGCTGCTTCAGGAAGCGGGCTACCAGGATGTCTCCAGCATGCAAGGAGGATTCGGCGGCATGCGTGATCCTTTTGGGCAGGTCATCGCGCAGGGTTGGGCCAGTCTCGGCTTTCCCGTGAGCCAGGAGAACGGGGAAGGAGTGAGCTACGAGTCGCTTGCCGCAAAAGTGAAGTAAGCAGTAGGCAATAAGCAGTCCGCAGTTACAAGGGCAATCCGATTTGTTTGCTGCTTACTGCCTTTTGCCGACCGCTTACTGGGCGCTAAGGTCCCTTCCCCACATATTTGTTGGTCCACAGAACTCCTTCCTCCGCCGATGGAGCCTTTGCTGGGTCTTTCACAATCCCCGAGCCGATAGAGAAATTGATAACTTTCTGCCAACCTTTCGCATTCATGTCCCCCCACGAGGGCATGGCGTCAGCGACCATCGAAAGGGCCAAGTTGAACACTTCGTCGCTAAGAGCTTTGGCATTGAAGAGGCGGTGATTGCGCAGGGCCGCCTTTGCGGCTTCGGGCTTGGTGCGGAAGAGGGCGCCGCCGCGAGAAATGGCCCGCGCTACCGCTGTAGCGATCTTGGGGTTTTTTTCGACATAGTCCGGACGGACCATCAGGACCTCATAAGGATAGTCGGTCAGCTCCGGCACTTCACCTCGGCCGAGCGGGATCAGGACGTAGCCTTTTCCGCTCGGCTCCGTGACTTCGGCCGAAGGCGGGGAGAGAGCAAATGCGTCGATGACGTTGTTCATCAGCGAGGTGGGAAGTTCTGTTCCCCCGAGATAGACGAATTTGAGCTTGGATGGATCCCCGCCGGCTTTCGTCACCAGGAATTTGAAGATCTGCTCGGAGGCTGCTCCCGGACTCGTCGCCCCGATGGTTGTTAGCTGCGTCAGCGCTTTGAGTCGCGCCTCAATCGGGCTTTCGCGCGTGAGGCCGAGCTTGTCCACGATCGCCTTGCGCACTGCCACGCTCAGGGTTAGCGCCCGGTTGTGGGCTTGGATCGCCATCACCGGCACTCCTTCGAGCTTCGCCAGAACCAGACCTTCCGAGGTGGAAGCACAGAAATTTGCCGATCCTCCAACCACTGCAGACATACAGACAGGTCCGCCTGAAGCTGGAGTGACCTTGGCCCGCACGCCTTCCGCCTCGAAATATTTGAGCTCTTCTGCGACCCAAACGGCCGCGAAGGCCATGTTATTCACCGCAGTCAAGACGGTGACTTCTGGCAACTCTTTCTGTTGCGCTCGCGCCTGAGATGCCATCGCGAGCAGGACGGCCAGGACCGTTACGGCAATCACAGTCGGGAATCTGCTGCTGCTCATTTTCTAACCTCCTCTCTAACCTTGGATCCTTACGTGTTCTGTGTGGGTTTGCCACTGAAGGACTCTTTTCTCGATCAAGTCTGCTACCTTGTCCATCGCGATGACCATTAGCATAAGGACGATAATCCCGACAAACACATCGGCCGTCTTGAAGATTCCCGCCGACAGCCGGATGAAGAAGCCCACGCCTTCGGTTGCCGCGATGAACTCTCCCACGATGGCACCGATGACGGAGAAAGGGATGCTGGTTCTGATGCCGGTAAAAACATAGGGGGAGATTGCAGGCAAGATCACTCTGAAAGTCAGCTTCCATCTGCTTGCTCCCATGAGCCTCGCCAGGTCGATGTATTCCTGGTCCATTTGCCTCATGCCCGCGTACGTGTTGAAGAAGTTGAGGAAGAAGGTGAGCAGAAAGACGACCCCAACCTTGGACCAGATGCCGATCCCGAGCCAGACGATGAAAAGCGGCGCCAGCGCAGTTCGCGGGATTCCGTTCAGGGCCATGATGATCGGCTCGAAGATTTCAGCCAGGAGTTGGCTGCGGCCAAACCAGTAGCCGAGGGCGATGCCAGAGATGGCGCCCAAAGGGAATCCAATGGCGATCTCTTGAAAAGTGACCCAGGTATGCTGGAGCAGGTCACCGGATTGGAAGCTGTTCATCATGGACGAAAAGATCCGGCTTGGGCTGCTGATGAGAAAGGGTTCGATCCACCTTCCGGAAGCGATCTCCCACAACAGCAAGAAACCGGCGACGATAACCGTGCGGAGAAGCGTTACCCATAGGCTTCGCTTCCAGAAGAAGCTGCTTGTCTCGGAAATCGCGACGTCTTCGCTCGAAGCTCCGACGCGCGGCCGCTCTGGACTCATCTCCTTAGCCATTGGAGTTGTTCCTGATATTAAGTTCGTTGCGGAAAATATTCCACAGCCTGCCGTAGGCCTCGTCGAAGCCCTCCTGGCGGTGGATCTCAAATATGTTGCGCGGCCGCTGCATCGGGACCTGGATGACATCTTTGACTCGGCCGGGCCGATGTGTGATGACGACGACCCGATCCGCGAGCGCCACCGCCTCGACCAGGTCGTGAGTCACAAAGATGATCGTCTGGCGCTGTTGTTCCCAAATCTTAAGCAGTTCGTCTTGAAGGACCATGCGGGTTTGCGCGTCCAGCGGTCCGAACGGCTCGTCCATGAGGATGACCGGCGGCTCGTAGGCGAGGGCGCGGATAATGGAAGCTCGCTTGCCCATACCGCCTGAAAGTTGTGCCGGATAGTACTTTTCAAATCCGGTCAGTCCAGCGAGATTGATAAAATGGCGCAGTTGGTGTTCGCGCTGCTGCTTGGAATAGCGCTTGGAGTCCAGACCGAAGGCTACGTTCTCTTCCAGAGTTAGCCACGGAAAGAGCTTGCTCTCCTGAGGCACGTAACCCACCTTGGTATTCAGCCCTCGCACCTCTGACCCCTGATATAGGATGCGCCCCCCGGAGAGAGGTGTTAACCCCGCGATGAGCTTCAGGAGGGTCGATTTTCCACAGCCGCTCGGGCCGACCACAGTCACGAACTCTCCGTAAGGGACATTTAGGGTGATCCTCTCCAGCGCGATCATCCTGCCCTGATCAGGAGTTTGGAAGATTTTGGTGGCGTTTTCGACCTGAATGACCAGGCGGTTTGCGCCCTGGGCCTTCTCTGCGTCATCGCGGGAAGAGCTTTCGCGCGTGGCGACCTGGTGGCTCCGCTCCATAGAGGCGGCATTTTCCCATCATCGAATCAGCCCTGTCAACCTGGACCTCTGCTTGCCCTTGATCGAGGCAGTCGGATAACGTATGAGGATTCTATCGAGCAGGCTGTTGAATATGGCAGCAGTTGAGCATGTGATCCAAAAAAACACCGGCAGAGCCTTCGTTGTAAAAAAGGGCCAGATTCTTCGCGTGATGGGTGAATCCACCGCCGATTTTGTGGTCTTCAATCTGCGCAACGTGAGAGAGCGGTTTGATCAGGCACGCACGAAGGTGGCCCAGGGCAAGATCTATGTTACTACCGGCGACGTGCTGATTTCCAAATACAACAACGTGATGATGACCGTCACAAAAGATACCTACCCGGGCACCCATGACATGGAAAAGGGAATGTGCAGTACCTCTTTTTACAGGAAATGGGGCGACAAAATTTTTGAGATCTATGGCGCGACCTGGAGGAAGCTTGGCAGAAAAAGGGGAGCAGCTCCCAAGCATGGCTGTTGGGAGAATCTCGCTAAGGCCCTCAAGCCCTGGAAGGTCCGCAAAGAAGACGTGCCGAGCCCGCTCAACGTCTTTCAGACCATGGTCATCAACGCCAAGACCGGTACGATGCGTTACGCGATGATTAGGCCGAAGCCTGGCACGCATATGGATCTCAGGGCAGAGATGGATTGTCTCGTTGGAATCAGCGCCTGCCCCGAGGGCGGCAGAGGCAAGGATCTCAAAGTAGTGATATGGTAGCGGTGAAATTTTGAGTTTTGAATTCTTAATTTTGAATTGCAGAAATTATCCGAACAACTCAAAATTCAAAATCAGCAATTGAAAATTCTTGAGTCAGGAGCGGCCATGTTTGAAGATCTGCGCGGTTATCTGTCTCACCTGGAAGAAAAAGGACAACTTCTTCGCGTCAAGGATGAGGTCGATGTCAAGTACGAGATTGCCGCGGGCATGCGTAAAACTTCCGACATCGAAGGTCCCGCGTTGCTCTTTGAGAACGTCAAAGGCTTTCCCGGTTGGCGCGTCCTCGGCGGACTCTTTGCGACCCGCAAGCTCGTGGCCCTGGGCCTCGGGGTTCCCCAAGAGAAGCTCCTGGAACGTTATCTTACCTTGGAAGATCAGCGCATCGCGCCGGAGATGGTTTCTTCCGGGCCAGTAAAAGAGATTCGCTGGACGGGAGCTGATATTGACCTTCACAAGCTGCCGCTTGTGACGCACGCGGGAAAGGACTGCGGTCCGTACGTGACTATCGGCGTGCAGATCGGTAAGGACCCGGAAACCGGCGTGCGGAATCTCTCGATTCACCGCATGCTGCTTCTGGGCAAAGACCGGCTCTCGCTTTGGGCGCCGGCCGATCATCATCTGGG
>VBLN01000421.1 GCA_005878685.1 Deltaproteobacteria bacterium
ATCCGCCGTCGCCAGCCAGAATCGCATTCAGGGAACGAAGCTCCTCCATGGCCTGAGAAATTTTCCCTTCTTGATAGAGGAGGCGCCCCAGCAGCAGAAGGGCTCGCGCATGCTGAGGATTCATCGCCAGACAGCGCTTTACCGTCTGCAAAGCCTCCTCGAGTCGTCCCTCTTGACGCAGGGTCTCGGCCAAATCAACAAGCTCTGCTAGACGCGATGCTTCGCTCTTCATCTAAGCTTTCAATTGGGAAACAATCTCTTCTGGAGAAAGCCAGTGAAAGCGGGTCTTGCCGATCGCTTCACAGAGAACGAATTTGATTCTCCCGCCGGACGACTTCTTATCGACCTCCATACTCTTCACCAGCCCCGGCGGCTTGATATCCGGCGGGATCTCGGATGGAAGTCCCGCTGCGGTGATGAGCTGGCGAATGCGCCCGAGGCTCCGCTCATCGCAGAAACCCTGACTCAGGGAAATGGACGCAGCCTGAACCATGCCGACTGCCACCGCTTCGCCATGGAGAAATCTCCCGTAGCCAGTTAGAGCTTCGAGGGCATGCCCGACCGTGTGGCCGAAATTGAGAATCGAGCGGTAGTTCTCCTCGCGCTCATCCTTTTCGACAACCTTCGCTTTGATCGCGCAGGAGGTAGCGATGATCTCCTCCACCAGCTCGCTCGAGAGAGCCAAAAAACCTGCCAGGTTCTGCTCTAAGAAAGCAAAGAGATGAGGATCCTCTATGATCCCATACTTAATGACCTCGGCCATGCCAGCGACAAACTCCCTTCGGGGAAGAGTGGGCAGCACTTCCACGTCAATAAGGACGAGGCGAGGTTGGTAAAAGGCGCCGATGAGGTTTTTTCCTTCCTGATGGTTGACCCCGGTCTTGCCCCCAACGCTGGAGTCGACCTGAGCCAGGAGCGTGGTGGGAACCTGAACATAGGGAATCCCTCTGAGAAAGGTCGCCGCGGCAAACCCGGTCAGGTCGCCGATGACCCCCCCTCCCAGCGCCACAATCGCGGAATCTCGCTCGAATCTTTCAGCGATGAGCCGGTCGTAAATCACCGAAAGGGAGTTTAGGTTCTTGTGCTCTTCACCGTCAGGCAGAAGGACCGAAGTCACCTTAAACCCCGAACGACTCAGTGCCCCTTCTACCGGCTTGAGATAAAGCGCCGTGATCGTCGGGTTAGTAACGATGGCGATTTTCCCCCGACATCCAACTTGTTGGAGAAACTCTCCCATACGGGGCAGAAGACCCGCCCCGACATGGATAGGATAGGAGCGCTCGCCCAAATTGACTTTGATAGTCCGCATAACAACGAGCCGTCAGCGATCAGCCTTCAGCTTTTCCTCGGAGCTGACAACCGACCGCTGACAGCTGAATGCTGCCGTATCGCTCTCATGATCTCGTCCACCACCTCGTCCAAGCTAAGAAAACCGGTGTCGATGCTGATGTTCGCCTCGGCATAATTTGCCTGACGCCGCTCTAAAAGCTCCTGGACCTGTTGCTCTCGATCCACGGCTCTCAAGAGCGGTCGTCCCTTCCCCGTGCCGGATCTCTGGAGCAGGATGTTGACGGGCGCAGTGAGCCAAACGAGGAAACTTCTCTCCTTCAGAAGACGGAGATTCTCCTCATCCATGATCGCGCCGCCTCCCGTGGCAATGACCTGTCCATTGTGACTGAGCACCTCTCTTAAGACCAGCTTCTCTGCTTTCCGAAAATAGTCTTCTCCCTTGCGCTCAAAGATCTCTTGGACTTTCATCCGCTCGCTCTTCTCAATAGCCCGGTCCAGATCCACGAATCTCCGTTTCAGCCTGCGGGCCAGCCGCTGTCCCACCGCGCTTTTGCCCACTGCCATGAAGCCTGTGAGGGCGATGTTCCTTTCTGCCACTTGAAGCAAGGTCAGAATTTTTTGATCTGTTCGAGGTAGCCTTCGTAGTTGCGTGTCATCTCGCGGAGGGAATCGCCGCCAAACTTTTCCAGGAAGGCGACTGCCAGCTCGAAGGCCACCACGGCCTCTCCCACGACGGCCGCAGCCGGCGCGGAACAGACATCCGAGCGCTCCACCGAAGCATCCACAGGCTGCTTGGACTTTAGATCCACGGATTGGAGCGGGCTCATCAGAGTGGATATGGGCTTCATCGCTACACGAACCACCAACGGCGCGCCGTTCGACATGCCGCCTTCGGTGCCCCCGGAATTGTTGCTGCCGCGGTAAAAGCCCGTAGGGATGACCCTCGGGGTGCCCTCGGAGACCATCTTATGTGGATCAAAGAAGATCTCATCGTGCACTTCCGAGCCGCGCCTCCGGGCCATCTCAAAACCGAGGCCGATCTCGACTCCCTTGATCGCCTGTATACTCATCAGCCCCCTGGCCAGGCGGCCATCCAACTTGCGGTCCCATTGAGTATGACTTCAAAGACTCCTCCTAAAGTGTCGCCTTTCTTTTTGCAGTCATCGATCAGCGCAATCATTCTCTCTTCGGCTTCCTTGTCAGCGACCCGCACCGGAGACTGCTCGGCAAGCTCATAAACTTCTTCGTAAGTCAGGCGATTCGACTTGGCCTCAATGCCACCCAACGAGCGGAGATAGCCGAGAATTCTTATGCCAAAGGGTTCCAGCAACTGCTTGCAGAAAGAGCCGACTGCGGTGCGCGAGACCGTGTCGCGGGCACTGGCCCGCTCCAAAATATTGCGGATGTCCGAATGATCATATTTAAGAACGCCCGCGAGGTCCGCGTGGCCGGGGCGAGGCTTGGTCACGGCAATCGATTCATCCCGATCCTCCGGTGCCGGAGACATCTTTTTGGTCCAGTTCTTCCAATCCCGATTCTCGATGCCAAGGGCGACTGGCGAGCCGAGCGTCTCCCCCCAGCGAATCCCAGAGCGAATCTGGACCTCGTCCTTCTCGATCAGCATCCGACCACCGCGGCCGTAGCCCTGTTGGCGACGCCAGAGATCGTGATTGATCTTCTGAACCTCTATCGAAAATCCCGCCGGCACACCATCAATAATCGCAGTGAGACAGGGCCCGTGAGATTCCCCCGCGGTAAAGTAACGGAGCATGCCTTTATCTTACTCTATTCTTCTACCGGCGCAAAAGAGGGGTATTCGCGCGGCGAGCCAATCGCCTAACCCTTAAACGCCATTTTCGGCGAGGCGATGGGTAGAGAAGTGAACCTTATCCCCCATAGGTCTTTTTCATCTGTTCGCGCCAGAGATGTTCGGCGTTAGGAAGATTTTCCGAGCCTGCGGCAACGATTCGCGGAGTGATGAAAACCATCAGCTCCTCAAAATCCTTCTGCCAGCGAGTGTTCTTGAATAGCCATCCGAGCACAGGAATATCCTTGAGATAGGGGATCCCCTGCTCTGTACTGGACTTGGTGTCTTTCATGATCCCCCCAATGACGATCGTCTCGCCATCACGCACAAGGACATTCGCGATCGCCTCGCGGCTCAGTTCGTCAAAGGGAATCACTCCTCCGGTGGTTGCGGTTGCCGAGTCCGCGATAGAGCTCGATTTAACGCTGATTTTCATAAGAACGAACCCGTCCGACGACACCTGTGGGGTGACCGTGAGGATAATGCCTACATTGATCTTCTCCGTCGCCACGGCCGAGCCAGCTGCTGAGCCGGTCCCGCTGGCAATGTTGGTTGAAGTAGGAAGTGCAACTCGGATGATCCGCAAGCTCTGGATCGTGGAGGCTATGTTATTAAGCGTCACAACTGACGGACGCGAAATGATTTTGATGTTGCCCTCCGTCTCCGCCGCCTCCAGGGC